>JACMQE010000110.1 GCA_014377145.1 Glaciimonas sp.
CTACAGCGTCAAAGAAATTTTTTACACCCTGCAAGGCGAAGGCGGCCAAGCCGGCAGCCCCGCCGTGTTCTGCCGCTTTGCCGGTTGCAACCTCTGGACCGGCCGGGAAAGCGACCGCGCCACCGCCGTCTGCCAGTTTTGCGACACCGACTTTGTGGGCACCGACGGCACGCTGGGCGGCAAATTTGCCACCGCAGAAGCCCTGGCCGACCAGATCGCCGCCCAGTGGCCCGCAGGCGACAGCCAAAACCGGCTCACGGTGCTGACCGGCGGCGAACCCCTGCTGCAAGTAGACCCCGCCCTCATCCAGGCCCTACACGCACGAAGCTTTCGCATTGCCGTGGAAAGCAACGGCACGGTACGCGCCCCCGTGGGCATAGACTGGCTCTGCATCAGCCCCAAAGCAAGCGCTCCCTGGATTCAGCAGCAGGGCCAGGAGCTCAAAGTAGTTTGGCCCCAGTCTGGCCTGGACCTGTCCACCCTGGCCAGCACAGGGCAATTCATCCACCGTTTTTTGCAGCCCATGGACGGCCCGCAGCAAACTACCAACATCGCCCTGTGCATAGACACGTGCATGCAGCACCCCAGCTGGCGCCTAAGCCTACAGACCCACAAGATCACCCAGATCCGCTAATCGATCGGCCCATTCATGCAGTTCACCATCAGCCAACGCTTTTACTTTGACGCAGCCCACACCCTGCAACGCGAGATCGAAGCCGCAAGCAGCCGCCGCATCCACGGCCACACCTACCACGCCGAGGTCAGCGTCAGCGGCCCACGCGACCCCGCCAACGGCATGGTGCTGGATCTGGGCTTTCTGCGCCAACGCCTGGAAGCCGTACGCGAACAGCTCGACCACCATCTGCTAGACGAAGTGCCCGACCTAGGCACCCCCACGCTGGAAAACCTGTGCACCTTCATCGCCACACAATTAGCCGACGTACGCCCCCCTGTAAGCCGCGTGCGGGTGTGGCGCGATGCACAGGGCGATGCGTGTGTCTTGGACATCCTGTAATAGTGTACGTCTTGTAACTTAGGTGTAAATACCAAGGTTAGAATGAAAGATAGGAAGCGTGGCAGAGTGGTCGATTGCACCGGTCTTGAAAACCGGCGATGGGAAACTATCCGTGAGTTCGAATCTCACCGCTTCCGCCAGCAGAATGAAAAGTTCGCGCACTTTTTACGTCGGGCAAAGACGATAACAAAATCTCCTGTAACTGACCCCATACAGGGCGAAATCAGCTCAAGTTTACACAGTGAACAAAACGGCCGTTTAGCGTGCCGGCAAGGGGCGATAAAGACCAATGTAACAATGGCTATAGCCAAATATGAATAACAGAGACACTAGATGGAAATGAGTGCGTCGAGATCGAAAAGGATTTTTGGTCTCGATTTTCTACGCGCCGCAGCGATCTCGCTGGTGTTTTTAGCGCACTCTGAAATATTTCTACACACTTTAGGAATTTCCTCTACTCTTTTTCACTACGCTGGGTTTCAAGGCGTAGAGATATTCTTTGCACTTTCGGGCTTTTTGATCGGCTCAATTTTGATGAAGGGTAATATAACTAGCCCTCAAGAACTCTTTAGGTTCTACTCCAGGCGTTGGATGCGAACGTTCCCCGCCTTTTATACTGCATTCATTCTTCTATATTTTTTTTATAAGCCAGATTTGTATTCAGCATTGAGTGTTGGAAGTTTTACTGCGAACTTAACGCCATCCAATTCTCATGATGGACTTCCGTTCTTTGGTGTTTCATGGTCGCTTGCAATCGAAGAATGGTTTTACTTATTGCTCGGCATTGCGCTTTTGACTTTTGGCTGCAATGCCAGGGTTGTATTTTGTCTTTGGTTAGTAGCTTTAAGTTCTCGACTTGCATTTTTGGCAACAACAAACCAAGCAACGTATGATATTGCTCACACAACGGTTTTCTTGCGACTTGACGCTTTAATGGTGGGCGTTTTTGCTGCTTCTGCTCGGCTGCACTATTCGCAAATGTCTTCCAAACTGCTAGGGATGCTGCGATTCGTCTATGCCTGTGGGCTAGCAGTCGGACTTGCTGTATGGATTGGATATCCTTGGATTCAATACAATTCAAAAATATTTTCTGCAGTATTTTTGCCTTTAAATTCTGTTTTTTTGGCATTATTTATTTTAGATTTTTCAAGCACGCCAAAATTCTTAGATAGGCTATCTCGAAAAATTTTTGAGATACCTAAAAAGTCAATCACCTTTCTCTCAGCAATAAGTTACTCACTCTATTTGTATCACTTAGAGTTAATTAGATTTTCCAATAATTTTTCCCAGTTAAACGAAATCAATCGATTCCTTATCGCAGCTTCGTTGAGTATATTGGCGGCTTATTTTTCTTACATTCTTATAGAAAAGCCGTTTCTCAGCCTAAGAGATAATGCATTCACTCCGAACAAGCAGGATCGACTGCGACAATGGTATAACGCATTTCGCCGAGGTGCTGTTTTTCAGTGTAATCGTGAAATCCTCATGATCGAAAAAATAAAAATAAAAAATAAAAAATAAAAGTATATGAAACCATTACGTAAAGCTATTTTCCCAGTTGCAGGCATGGGTACTCGTTTTCTACCTGCTACAAAAACCATTCCAAAAGAAATGCTGACTATCGTAGATCGGCCACTAATTCATTACGCTGTCGACGAGGCAATTGAAGCTGGTTGCGACACTCTTATTTTCGTAACGGGACGTAGTAAGCGTGCAGTCGAAGATTATTTCGACAGCCACCCAGAGCTCGAAGCTGAGCTTGAAGCCAAAGGGAAAATAGAGGCATTAAATATTATTCGCAACATAATCCCACCGCACGTGAAGTGTATTTATGTTCGTCAATCGCAACCTCTTGGGCTTGGTCATGCAGTGGCATGTGCAGCGCACCTCATTGACAATGAGCCCTTTGCCGTTTTGTTGCCTGACGATTTGATCGATGGCGGCCATACCGGGTGTCTTTCCCAAATGCTGGAAATCTATAAAAGTAAAAATGGTTCCATATTGGCCGTAGAACAAGTGCCAAAAGAAAAAGTTAATCGTTATGGGGTTATTGCGCCAGAAAATGGTGACGATCGCCCCCTTAAGGTAATTGGCATAGTGGAAAAACCACAGCCTGAGTTAGCCCCCTCAAATTGGACAGTTGTAGGACGGTATATTTTGACCCCAGATGTCATGGCCAAGCTGGTGAATGTCATAGCTGGAGCTGGTGGTGAAATTCAACTTACTGATGCGATTGCAGCGACCCTAAGTGAAGTTCCAACTTACGGTCTACCTTTTTCTGGTAAGCGATTCGATTGCGGTAATAAACATGGATTCTTAGAAGCCAATATTCACTACGGACTATCGCAAATAGGTAAATATGATTAAGTATCCAGTATTTTTATCGGTTGTTTTAACGACAAAAAATGAATCATCAATTTTGCATGATTTGATTATTGAGATAGTGAATCTAATATCACAACTTGTAGCTGACTATGAAATAGTAATTGTTGATAATGCCTCTGAGGATAATAGCGTGTCAGTTCTCAAGCATATTACTAATGAAAACGGTATTCCAAATTTGCAAGTCTATGCACTTACAAAGGAAGTTGATGCTGATACAGCTTCTTGGGTAGGTCTGGAAAACGCATTGGGTGATTTTATTGTCGTCATTAACCCAAGGTCTGACGACATAGCGTTTCTGCCGCAAATGCTTGAGAAGGCGGTCATGGGGGCTGATGTGGTCTTCGCCAATAACCAGCAGAAGGCTGCACAGAGTCTTGCATACCGGGCAGCCTATACGGTATTCAACCGCCTCTACAAGTCGTTCAATGGCATCCATCTGGAGAATGAGGCACCTCAATATCGACTTCTGAGTAAGAGGGTTGTCAATTTTATCCTTCAGCATCCACAGCCGGCAATGACGTATCGCCATCTACCAGCAACGGGTGGATTCGCACGTGTTAACCTCGACTACAGCGCAGCTCCGAAGATATTGCACGTCAAGCGGCTTGGTGAGAGCATGGACAGGGGAATCCGCCTCCTAGTTTCGACGACTAGGGCACCGATGCGACTTGTCACTTCGCTTTCCATATTTGGAGCGGTCGCCAACCTTATTTATTCAATCTATGTGGTTACCGTTGGCTTCTTACGAGTTGATGTCGCGCCAGGCTGGCTCAGTCTGTCTTTGCAACAGTCTGGGATGTTTTTCTTGATCTCGCTTGTGCTGCTGGTGCTTGGGGAATACATGCTGCACATGGCCAGCCTGTCGAACGAAGGTCCGCTATATCATGTTGGACAGGAGCTCACTAGCGCACGCATGACCCGGCGCGAGAAATTAAATGTAGAGGAAGTGGCGTCCGTAACTGTAAGAGCGCCTGTTTCGCAATCGGAAAGAATAGAAGCGTGATGCCGGTTGCTGATTGCGATCAAACTGCGGTTATTGTCGGAGGCGGCTTTTATGGGGCTGCGATTGCCATCTACTTGGCCAAACAGCGGGGCATGAAGCGCATTCTACTTGTCGAACGAGAGTCGGCACTTCTTACGCGAGCGTCTTATAGCAATCAAGCACGCGTTCACAACGGTTACCACTATCCGCGTAGTTTTACGACTGCATATCGAAGTCGGGTCAACTTGCCGAAGTTCGTGCATGATTGGCCGGATGCTGTTAAACAAGACTTCACCAAGCTCTACGCAATTGCCCGTCGAAACTCCAAAGTCACTGCCAAACAGTTTGAGCGCTTCTGCCGAGAAATTGGCGCCAAAATCCAGCCAGCAGACACCAAGTTGCGAGCGCTGTTTGAGCCACGGCTTATTGAGGATGTCTTCTTGGTTGAAGAATATGCGTTCGACGCCACCAAGTTGGCAAGTTGGGCTGAACGCGAGTTAAACGAGAGTGGTGTACAAGTTTGTCTTGAGACTCGGGTGACGGCAATTTCCAACGGTCAAGATAAGACATTGCGTGTTGTTTTGCAGCCCAAACATGGGAATGATGAATTGATAATTTGTCGCTATGTTTTCAACTGCACCTACAGCGGCCTCAATCAATTCGCAGGGGATTTTCCTGGAACCCGAACGGGCCTGAAGCAGGAAGTTACAGAAATGGCACTGATGCAGGCGCCGCCTGAACTGCAGGGTTTGGGCATTACAGTAATGGATGGCCCTTTTTTCTCGATGATGCCTTTCCCGGCTCGAGGCCTACACACACTATCGCACGTTCGATACACACCACACCTGCACTGGCAGGACGCGCCTGGCATCGACCCTTACCAAAAACTTGATAATTACGATCGCGCAACACGTGTCGATCGCATGGTTCGAGATGTAGGCCGGTATCTTCCTGCCGTGTTTGATGCGAAATATGTTGCGTCTCTCTTTGAGGTCAAAACCGTTCTTGTAAAGAACGAGGGAGATGATGGTCGACCCATTTTGTTCGAAAAACATCCAGAACTGCCGGGCTGCTATTCCATATTAGGTGGAAAAATAGACAATATTTACGATGCTCTTGAAAAGCTGGATGCAGAAGATTTTTCTTGTAGATATGATCAAGATACAGCCGGTGTAATGAATGACTAATGCATTAATTGGATTTTCAGGTTTCGTTGGCAGCACGCTTCTTAAGCAGGCGCACTTCGAATCACTTTATCGCTCGACCAATATCGGCGAAATAGTGGGTAAGACTTTCGAAACAATGGTATGCGCAGGTGCGCCAGCTCAAAAATGGATTGCCAACCGCGAACCAGAGGTGGATCGTCAGAAAATCGATGGCTTGATAAATCATCTAAAAACTATTCACTGCCAAACCTTTATCTTGATTAGTACCGTTGATGTATTCAATAATCCTATAGGAGTTGATGAGTACACTGTGGTTGATGAGTCCCAGCTGCATGCCTATGGCCTGCACCGTCGAATTCTTGAAAAATTTGTAGCGAGCCACTTTCCCAATCATTTGATTGTTCGTCTGCCGGGGCTAGTTGGCCCTGGACTGCGCAAAAACGTCATATTCGACTTCTTGAACGAGAATAATCTGCGTGCGATTGAGAGTCGGGGTGTTTTCCAGTTCTACCCCATGGTTAATCTCTGGTCTGACATTCAAATCGCGTTGAATGCCGGCTTAAAGCTTGTTCACCTTACCGCGGCACCGATCAGCGTTTCCGAGATTTCCCAGCAAGGTTTTGGAAAGGCTTTCATTCAGACCCTGATGCCCACTCCGGTTGCATATGACTTGCAAACTCGCTACGCGGATATCTTCAGAACAGCAGGGCAATATCAATACAGTGTTCGCGAAACGATTCAGGCTGTAAGGGCCTATGCCCAATCTGAGCCTGTCACAGTTAACTCAGCACCGGGAGGCAAGGCATGAGGCTTGCCATTTCCAATATAGCCTGGAATGTCTCGGAAGACGAAGATATTGCCCTGCTACTACGCCGCTATGGCATTGATGCGATTGACGTGGCGCCGGGAAAGTATTTTCCTGATCCATTCAATGCACAGATTGAGGACATCACCCGTGTAAGGGCGTGGTGGGCAGCGCGCGGTATAGAAATTACCGGTATGCAGGCGTTGCTGTTTGGCACGACAGGCTTGAATGTTTTTGGTCCGGCAGAGATTCAAGATGCGATGCTTAAACATCTTTCGGCAGTCTGCCGAATCGGTTCTGGCCTAGGGGCTACGCGTGTGGTATTCGGCTCGCCCAAAAACCGGGATCGCTCCGGGCTATCCGATCAGGACGCACTGGATGTTGCCGTCTCCTTTTTCCGGCGCCTTGGGGGTATTGCCGAGTCGAATGGGGTAATTATCTGTCTGGAACCCAACCCTCCCTGCTATGGTGCCAACTTCATGACCAATAGCGTGCAAACCTCTGAGATCGTAAGACAGGTCGCGCACCCAGCAATCAAAATGCAACTTGACACGGGTGCCTTGCAGATCAACGGCGAGGACGCTATGACCGTGCTGCAAGATTGCGCGGCATTGATAGGTCACGTGCATGCCAGCGAACCGAACCTGGTGACATTAGGGGATGGTGGAACTGATCATGGGCGCATGGCTGCCGCGATCAAATGTTTCCTGGTCGACCCAGTGGTGTCGATCGAGATGCTGGAAACCAAAGACGAACGGCATTCGGTCTCGATCGAGCGAGCACTGGGCGTGGCGACGCACCATTACCGTTTGTCACAAGCTGGGACTGAACAATGAAGTGGGTCATTCTGATTGTCGGCATTCTTTCCAATGCATCGGCTAGTGTTTTGATCAAGATGGCCATGATGGCTCCGCGCAAATTTCCATCACCTAGCGATCCCATGGCAGCCCTGAGCAACTGGCCGTTCTGGCTTGGGCTTGGTCTTTATGGCGCGGCATTTTTGCTCTACGCCGCAGCCTTGGCGCGACTTCCCTTGAATGTTGCCCACCCGGTTCTGACTGCTGGAGCGGTTGCCGCTGTGGCCATGTCTTCGGTTTTGATTTTTCGTGAACCCTTTCACTGGACAACAGGGGCGGGGATATTGCTGGTAATTGCTGGCGTAGCACTGATTACGGCTCGCGTAGCTTGACGGAAAAAAAGATATGAATATGACCCATCACATTCCCCCAAAAATTCGCGCCACTTGGCAAGTTCCGACTTTCGAAACACCACTTTGGCTAGGCAAGCGGCATCCTTGGTGCGTAGTGATACCAGTTATCAACGAGGGTGAGCGAATCAAAAATCTGCTTTTAAGAATGGCCGTGCTCAAAATTGATGACACCGTCGACATTATCATCATTGATGGAGGAAGCAATGATGGCTCTCTTGAACTGGAGCCGCTGCAACAGATGGGGGTGCGGGGGCTGCTGCTCAAGACTGACCCTGGCAAGCTGAGTGCCCAACTCCGCTGCGCCTATGCCTTTGCCCTTGACCAAGGTTATGAAGGGATCGTCACCATCGACGGTAATGACAAAGACGACCCAGAAGGAATCCCGCGCTTCATCACAGCTCTTGAGCAGGGGTTTGATTTTATCCAAGCTTCGCGATTTCTCTCAGGTGGCGTAGCGGTGAATACACCAAAATCACGTGATTTAGCTATCCGTTTTATTCATGCTCCAATGCTGAGTCTCTTCTCTGGATTTAGATGGACTGATACCACTCAAGGTTTTCGTGCTTACAGTCGAAAAATGCTGCTAGATGCCGAAATCGCGGTATTCCGCGACGTCTTTATGACATACGAACTGCTTGCATATCTTTCATATCGCGCTCCAAAGCTTAGCTATCGCTGTATGGAGTTGCCCACAAGTCGACGTTACCCCGCAGGTGAAGTTCCGACAAAAATTAGTGCAATAAAAGGCAACTGGGCTGTAATGCAAACTTTGGTTTATGCGTGCATGGGTCGCTTCAACGTAAGACAATAATTATGAGAACAACAAAAATATTAATTTATAGTTGGATAATTGGTAAAAAATCTAAAGATATTATTTTAAAAATTATCACAAACAAGAATTTACCACATATCGGTCTTGCCGTTATGTTTTGTTGTCTTTCAATAATTTTCTACGATTTGGTGGGTCGATTTAATGAGGCACCTTTCGATGGTGTTTTTCAGACACTTTTCCCTTTAAGACGCATTGATGCAGGAGAGTTGCCAGGGCGCGACTTTTTCTATTTCCATGGAAATGGAATTCCGTATCTTCTTTATCCAATTTACTACATCGTCAAGGTGATAACCGGACATGAACTAGTAGCCTCGCTCTGGTCTACTTTTCTTGTAAATTTGCTTTTTCTTTATTTGCCAATTTATGTTTTCTTCTGGAAAAGATTTGGTCTAAGTTCGGCATCTGCCTCAATATTGGTTATAAGTTCTATTAATGAATTTCTATTTATTTTTGGTTTTTATAACTCTCCTATTTTTGTAGGGGCACCTATGGGGATTCGGATGGCCCCGCATTTGCTAATGCTTGCTGTTTTTTCTTCAAGATTAAGCCCATCAGAAAGAATAACCTTAAAAGATATTTTTATATTAGGTTGTACATTGGGGCTTGCACCGCTTGTGGCTGCCGAGCAAGGAATTTTTGCAATTGGAGGAGCAACTTTAGCACTTCTTTTCACTGGCGATCGCCTCAAGAATAAGCTAACTAACTCAATGTTATTGTTGCTAATTTCCTCTTCTGTATTTTTAATAATTCAAATAATATTTTTCGGAAACTTAAATACATTAAAGGCGATGAAAATTATTTCTGATAATCAGATTTGGGTTTATGGAGTATATCCAAATACGTTTTTTGCAAGTATAAGTGAAGTATTTTCGTTTTCAAAAATACTTGCTTTTCCTAGTCAGCTAACAACGATTGTAGCGACACTATCCATTTTTTGGTTACTGTTGTGGAGAACCAAAGATGATGCATTGAAAATATCTGTATTGGCAATGTATTTTGGCGGTCTTTTATCCTGGGTTTCAAATGTTGGATATGTTGGGCAGCATCAATCAGCCATTTTTATGAAGTTAATACTGATCATAGGTGTTGCATATTTCATGCAGAAGAGTCAGAAAAGAGAATTTGCACTATGAAGAAATCAAGAGCATGGCCATCAATTGTTTTTAAAGTTATTATCAGTATTTTTGTATTGGGGGCAACTTTTTTTTGGATTAATAAAGCATTGGTTGTTGTTGCATATAAAGATGATTATCTATTTTCTACTAATAAATTTTCAGGGGTTCGATTAAGCCGAGATACGGATGCTAGGTCGCCTGATGGACGTACTAGCGGTACCAATGCATATGCCGGTTTTTTGGCAGAGGCAACTGGTTTAGTTAGCACGGTTCGTGGTGGATCTAGTTTTATTGATCAAAAAATTATTCCAAATTCCGAAACGTTTAATGGTCAGGAGTTGATCAGTACGCATATTTTACCGTTCAGTTTTGGAAATCAATATTTTGGTATGCAGGCCAGAATTGGATTAAAACTTGTTCGAACGATTGGAGTCTCGCGCAATTTAAAAAATCGTTGGGCCTACTTGGTTAATAGGTCGAAACAGAAGTACCTTATTTACATTGAAGGCGTTGATGACGAATCAGTTGCATGGGTAAGAGGAGATATTCCATTTGGATTTATTCCAGAAGAAATAAATATACTTCCAATAAACAAACAAAACGAACCTGCAATTTTTCAACTTTATTCGGATCTGACCCATGTAGTACGTGGTGGAGTTGTTACCACATCACGTCCTACTGTAATGCTGCGTCACTTGTCGTATATATCAAAAATCCCATTTATACAGCGATTTAGTTATCTTCCTGTGGTGGGTGATGTATTAAATTTTAAGAATGGAGAAGTACGATCACTGAGAAAAATAACCCCGATTGACGGATCATTTTTTCTCGAACTGGACTCTCCGGTAACGCCTTATTTCGCAAGCAATAATGATATAGTTACTGTCAGACAAACAAAACAAGATGTTGAAAACAATTTAAGAATTATTGTTTCCCAAGTCACTAACAAAGATTTCTTTTTTGGAAGAGAGCGGCATTTAAAAATAAGTGTGGATTTAAAGAATAATTTTCCGCAAGTAGGCGATTATATTACAAGTGACCGAGGTGGAGCGCGCTTTTATATTTCCGATGCTGACCAAAGTAGCGTAACTATAGATCTACTTTATTCTAAGCTAGCGGCGCTTTGTAAAAAATTAAGCGCCAAAGGTTCAAAATTTGAATTTACACTTGCAGCATCAGATGGCTTAATTGAAAGTGCCGTGAATAAAAATATTATCAGTTGTGAGTCGGGATCGGCAGGATATGAGTTGGTGGCAAAATTACTTAAATCTGTTGGAGAAAATGGTAGTGATGACAAAAATATCATCCAGTTATTAGATGAACCTCGTAGCGATGTAACTGACTTATCTCTTATGGCAGTTTTTAATCGCGCACTTGATATGGAAGCGGTTTATACATGTAAATCATGCGGGCTAACATCACGGCTTAGTGATAAACGTGTCATACCCAATGTTGCAGGTCGCGGAGATATTTGGGAGACTTATCCCGGAAGTATGCTCAATATTTATTACAAATCACTAAACCCTGCTCCACAAGAATTATTGATTCATGCTTTGGGTACGAGCCTGTCCGAAGCTTATTACAATAAATTCTCGATCGTTCAACCTTCCTTTGTGGCGCTCTCTAATCCACGGCAATATACACCATGGCTTTATAACTGGCATTGGCCATACTTTGAGTTAATGCTACTTAACTATGAAAAGTATTATTCAAATTCTGATTTCTCAATCTGGTACCGCCCTGAAAAAAAATGGTTGGCTTTGTCGTCGATATGGGATGGATCCCTGGCTATTGATGCCAAGTTCAATGAGTCTCCACTATCAATAACGCTACCGGTAGCCGCAGATGAAATTTTGTCACTTTACACGTTAGAAATAGAGTACGAAATCAAAAATCCATTTAATGGTGTGCCACTTATTGGGACGAGTCCTCGTTTATTGATTTCCTCTTTTAATACTGGAGCAGAATTCCCAGCTAGGCCGCCAATAAGTTTACCTTTGTCGGTAAATAGATTTACATTTCCATTATTTGTTAAAGGAGTTAATAGCAAGCCTAGTTTGAAAATTGAAATCATAGACCCACTTAAAACGGGACTTGTTTATAAGATTAATACCATTAAGTGGCGCCGTGTGATAGTCAATAGCTCTAAAATTGAGTCACTTTTGTATTACGCTCCCGCATACAAATATGTGGCAACTAATATTGACAACGATGCTAAGTTAAATGATATTTTAAAATGATCGCTGTTACGCCCACTTACGGCAATGACGCTGTTTGAGTTCAATGCGGAGTGATGCTGCGACCTTCAGCATATGGATTGCTATTTACCTTCTAGGTGTCGCCTTCATATGCTTCCTTCCCCCTTGGGAAGGTTACGATGAGATGGCCCATTTCTCCTACGCCCAACAGGTTGCCGACACTGGTCAGTTGCCTTCTTTTGAACATGGAAAATTGGCAAAGGATGTTGAAACATATAAACGTCTGGCGCCAACACCCTACAAC
>JACMQE010000111.1 GCA_014377145.1 Glaciimonas sp.
CACATTAACAAAAGAAAAAACCGCTGAATAGCTAAGCTGATCAACGGTTTCGATTGTTGGTTGCGGGGGCAGGATTTGAACCTACGACCTTCGGGTTATGAGCCCGACGAGCTGCCAGACTGCTCCACCCCGCGTCCGAAAGATGAAATTATAAGGCTTATTGAACGATATAGCAAATCCTTTAAGTAGAAAGTCAGGGCAATCGCGCTTCAAAGCTCTTGTAAAATGTTTTGTTCGCGGGTTGTGTAAACAGTCTGTTTCCAGATGGCATGTCAATGGCTATCAAATTCCCAGGCATTCTTTGCTACTTACCTGATCTACGCCAGCAGACGCGCAACAAACTTCACAAGCTCGAAGACATCATGATGATCACAATGTGCGTGGGGCTGGGCCGTTATGAAAACTGGGGTAGCATAGAAGATTTTGGGTATGAGAATGAAGCGTGGCTACATCATTTCCTGGAGTTGATCAACGAAATACCGTCGCATGACAAGTTAAGTGGTGCTATTATCGTTGTTCAATAATAAACGTAGCACTCATCACGCATTGCGCAGATTATCCGTTATCACTGGGCTATCGAAAATCAACAACACTGGATACTTGACACATAATTCGGAGAGGACACCCATCGCACCAGAAAAAATTATTGTGTGGCTAAACTCGGTTTTATTCGTCACACTACACTCAATTTTCTTCGACAAGACGCCTCCACCAAGTGGAGCATCAGGCGCTGTAAAATGTGCTCCCTTTTCGATTTTGCCTATCCGAAGCACTACTCTCTAGCCAACATAGCACCAAATAGAAATCCATAGCACGATTGTCCTATATAGAAGGTGTACTTCAACATAGCAGTGATACACTGCCGTGTTTGGCATTACATAAGCACCAAGATAAACAACGGCAATCATGTGTCCTAATTTAGAGTAATAATTTCTTTCAACGTACAATGATGCGCTCTTAAAACATTCTTTCAGACCTTTAATACGCTACCTATGAAATTTTGCTCCGAATGCGCGCATCCTGTATCTCTGCAAATTCCACCTGACGACACACGCATGCGCTATGTATGCAGCAATTGCGGGACTATCCATTATCAGAATCCGAAGATGGTGGTGGGATCGATCCCGGTATGGGAGCATGATAACGAAATCAGCATATTACTTTGCAAACGCGCTATAGAACCGCGCCAAGGTTACTGGACACTGCCGGCTGGCTTCATGGAAAACAACGAAACTACCGAAGATGCGGCCCATCGCGAAACAGAAGAAGAAGCTGGTGCTAAGATTCAATTACATGGTCTCTTTTCCATGATCAGTGTCCCTCATGTGCATCAGGTCCATTTATTTTATCGTGCCACGTTGCTTGATCTAAACTACACGGCTGGTATTGAAAGTCTAGAAGTTGAGATGTTCACGGAAGCCCAAATTCCATGGGAAAACATTACATTCCCCACCGTTGCCTATACGCTTAAAGCTTTTTTTGATGACATCAGGCTCGTCAGAAAAAATGGTACCAGCTTCACGCTTCACACTAACGATATCTACAAGTCAATGCGT
Organism: Glaciimonas sp.; assembly: GCA_014377145.1. The sequence goes on from JACMQE010000111.1 coordinate 1,557, forward strand.
TGCGATTATTAAAGACTCATTTTCTAAGCAAAACATCAGCGGTTCGCCAATACAGATTACGTACTGGTGGGTGTCGATGACGTACTTGTAGCTACATGTCGATTTTCATCGCGATACTACGATCGCTTTTGTACATACCAAACTAATCCCCAATTTCTGCCAATCGGTTAAAAGCTATAGCGCCCATTCGCCTTTTATCGATGGCGTCTAGCCGCTTCAATACAAAGTAATCAACTCATCAAGAAGTTTGGACCGACTCAATACTAAACCCTGGATCAAGCCTAAATATGCTAACTGCACATTAGTTTTAATGCTTTCGACGATGACTCACAGATTTTTGTATTATTTGCGCTATATATCCTGGCGAAAAATATTTTCAGCAGCGCTGCCAATAGTAGCCAAATAGGACATAATTATTATATCGAAATTGCCCAAATTTTTGATTACTTTTTTGACATCTCCTTATTTTCAAATATCTTTAACTTCAAAAAGATATCGTTAAGACTATCAAATCTATCCGGGTCAAAAAGTCACTTAAGTGTTTGGTTTATTATTGAATATTTATTATAGGAAACATCATTCATACGGTTGTACACATCTCGAGCATAAGAGCCGACGCTGCTGCGCAGACATATTCTGGATCCTAAAATGATTCTATGGCTAGAAACTGATACACCGTTCCCCGATCTCTCCCATGCTCTTGGCGAAAAGCATGGTACCCCAGGCCTACTCGCGGCTGGCGCTGATTTATCGCCTCATCGCCTGCTAAAAGCCTATCGACATGGAATTTTTCCGTGGTTTTCTGAGGGTCAGCCTATCCTTTGGTGGAGTACAGATCCGCGCATGGTGCTGCAAACCGATCACTTTCGAATATCCCGTAGCTTAAAAAAAACTTTACGCAAAATACATGACAGCACGCAGACTGATCGCCAATGGCAAATCCGCTTCGATTTTGCTTTTGAGCATGTCATGCATGCATGCGCAGGACCACGTCGCGATAGCCAGTGCACCTGGATTTCAGACGACATCATTGCTGGTTACAGTGCGCTTCACCGGCTCGGGTACGCGCATTCAGTCGAAGTCTGGCTAGACAATAAGTTAGTGGGGGGCGCGTATGGGGTCAGCATAGGCCGGATGTTTTACGGAGAATCGATGTTTTCCCGCGTCACCGATGCATCCAAAATTGCACTCGCCTATCTAGTCAGATTTCTGCACCAGAACGGCATCACGATGATTGACTGCCAGCAAGAAACGCCGCATCTGGCATCGCTCGGTGCCGCACCTATTTCGCGCGATGTATTCATGCAACACTTACGTCTAGCGATAAACTATCCGCAGATTCACGACTGGCAACCGATTGATTTATTTCCTGCATAAAGATGGCTAAACATAAAATCATGATCGTATCGCATAGCTATTTTTGACGTAGTTGTAACAACATGACAACCTACTTACGGTGTAAATTACATTTATCAAATCTGTCAGAACACTTATGACAATCTTAAAAGATCTTTCGTTTTCAACCTTGCAATTTTATTCCACAGCGCCTTATGCATGTAGCTATCTGACCAGTCATCAAGCCCGTTCACTAGTCGCCACGCCGTCGCATCTAATTAACGCGGATGTCTATTCCGAATTAGTTAAAAATGGCTTTCGCCGCAGCGGAATCTTCACTTATCGCCCCTGCTGCGATGGGTGCAAAGCGTGTACCCCAGTACGGACAAAAGTAAGTGCGTTTGCACTCAACCGCAGCCAGCGTCGTGCGTGGGACAAACATCGTCATCTGAATGGCTTAGTGACAGATCTGGCGTATGTCCATGAGCACTACGAACTATATCTGCGCTATCAAATTTCACGCCATGCCGGTGGAGGCATGAATCAAGATAACCGCGATCAATACACCCAATTTTTACTACAGAGCAAAGTCAATACCCGGCTAGTCGAGTTTCGCGAACCCAACGGCAACTTGCGTATGGTCAGCATTATCGACGTGCTTAATGACGGCATGTCGTCGGTGTACACGTTTTATGATCCAGACATTGTCGGCGCATCATTTGGAACCTACAGTATTTTGTGGCAGATCAAACAGGCACAACAACTTGCGATGGAATACGTCTATTTGGGCTACTGGATCAAAAACAGCCAAAAAATGGCCTACAAAATCAACTTCAGACCGATGGAAGCGCTACGAGCAAACGAATGGTGTGCGTTAGAATAGTCGGCTACGCTGGCATGTGCATTCATGCTGCATCACGCTAACTACACACCGCTATTTCACCAATCTCAGGCAAAATCGTGCCCTCAAAACTCTTATATAACTTCGCCCGCTCCGCCCTATTTTTACTGGATCCTGAAGCTGTGCATAATCTGACAATGGCGGCTTTACGCCACGCTCAGGCCATCGGTCTCACTGCATTATTACCAAAGCCAACACCAGATCCACGTATCGTCATGGGAATAACCTTTCCAAATCCAGTTGGATTAGCCGCCGGCTTGGATAAGGATGGATCAAATATTGATGGGTTGGCGGCGCTTGGATTCGGTTCGATTGAAATCGGCACCGTGACCCCACAACCACAGCCAGGCAATCCCCGCCCACGCATGTTTCGGCTGTCTGCGGCCAATGCCATCATAAATCGTATGGGATTCAACAATAGCGGCGTGGATGCCTTTGTCAGTAACGTGCAATCGTCAAAATTTTATCAAGAAGGAATTGGCGTGCTCGGTTTGAATATCGGTAAAAATGCTGCTACGCCGATTGAAAATGCTGCTGACGACTATCTGCATTGCCTGAAAAAAGTGTATCCGTATGCTACGTATGTGACTGTTAATATTTCGTCACCTAATACCAAAAACTTGCGTCAGTTACAGGAAACATCCGAACTCGATGCGCTATTGTCAAAACTTAAACAAGCGCAGCAAAAACTATCAGATCAACATAAACGTTACGTGCCGGTGGTATTAAAAATTGCGCCTGATATCGATACAGAACACATTAAAAGGATTGCCAATGCAATGTTACGACACAAAATGGATGGGGTCATTGCAACAAATACTACCATCACACGCGATGCGATTAAAGGACTACCGCACGAACGTGAAGCAGGCGGTTTGTCGGGTGCGCCGGTATTTGGAATGTCTAACACGGTGATACGTCAGTTGTGCGCTGAGTTAGGTGATGCTGTGCCGATTATTGGGGTAGGTGGAATTTTGAAGGGGGAGGACGCCCGCACAAAAATGGCAGCGGGCGCAGCGTTAGTGCAGCTATATAGTGGGCTGATTTATCGTGGACCGATGTTGGTGCGAGAGTGTGCTAATGCTTTGCGAGAAAATTGAGTTTGGCGCTGCATACTACGTAATATAAAAGGCCTATAAGTCTTCTTTGCCAACCATGAGTCTAGCTTAAGACACTTTTGCTTTAGAGACAGGTAGATTTTAAATTGGAATTATTTTAAAACCTACCTTTTAGATACAACAAAAAATATCTAAAACGAGATTCAAAAATCTTTACCGCATCATCACCCGCCGCTACAATTATTAATATAGCAATAATCATAATAGCAGCCTGCTGCATCTGAAACAGCGACAAATGATATTTCAGCATCTACACCCTAATCCCCCTCAGCACCAACCACTCCAAGTATCGCCGCTGCACGAATATTGTTCTCCCACCGATAAAGGATATAAGACATAATTTGCGGCGAAGTCGCATACAAAAATGCAGTGATGGCCCTGCGCAGACAGCGCCCGCGTGCCAGCAAAAGGTCCGAGTCCCGCTTTAATCAGCAAGATAGAAACCCACATCAAATCTGGGATAGACCGCAATACATTCAACAATATTCGCGTTACCGTCCGCGCAGGACTGCCAAAACTCTCACTCGCCGGCAATCCACTGCCAATGCTGCCAACACCGTCCCCAAGGCAGACATCGATAACGGCTCGGCCATACCAATCGCAATTTTAAGTAAAAATGGCGCAGACTACTCCGACGGTGTAAAACCATGCAAAAATTCACCAGTGGTCCACACTGCCTCTTGCATAAAAAAGCACCCCATTGCAATGGCAGCGCGGCGCTTTTGGCAAGCTACTTAACTTAGGTAATATGGTCAATGTAGGATTCGGCATAATCTCTGTTATTTCTTTCATGCCAGCCTCCCACCCAATATTTTGCTAACAGTGTCCGCCCCTGCAACCAACAAAACAAAAAATATCAACATCGTCGACAATTCATCACCGGCTATCATTTTCATCGATTCATCCAAGCGCTGACCAAGGCCACCTGTGCCGACAAAACCCATCACGACCGAGCCCCGTATTGCACATTCCTATCGATAAACAGTGTAAGAAAAAAGTTCCACAGCCGACTCCGACAATGCACCATATAACAATGCATCTAAACATTTACTGCCATTCTTTAGCAGCGTATCCGAGGCATATGTATCTGAGGATTCAAAAATTTCCGCTTATGCTTTTCCCAGCATCCCACAATATGTCAATGCTATCGCAATCAAACCAGCGGTCGGCCCCAGACCAACGATACGCACCAACAACAAAGCCCATACTAATTCAGGCACGCTGCGCAGCAACACCAGCAACCAGCACACACTTTGCCGCACCATCACAGCGCCAGCCACCACATTCGCCTTGTACCAATTCGCGAAATTGATAAGTGGCTTGTCTTATGCTTTCCTAGCCTTCTGCGCGACTCAGTCTAGCTACTGTCTTCGTTGACAGGTTTTGGTTAACTCGTTGCCACGACACTTTTGCATAAGTCCCTTAATAACGGTTGCTAATCATTGTTTAGCTAACTAGTCGAAAAATTACGGTAAAACATTGATTCCCGACAGCCCGGCTTGCATTTCGCCAACCACCGCTGCATCAGCAAAACCTTCACGCTGAAACAGCGCCAACACCGCATCGACAGCATCTGCCGCGCACGAAACCAACAACCCGCCTGACGTTTGTGGGTCTGTCAGCAACGCTTTCTGCACGGCACTGATAGCATCGTCCAGAGCAACTTCATGTCCATAGCCATCCCAGTTACGCTCGGACGCACCGGTAATGTAGCCCTGCCCTGCCAAGTGCTGTACGCCCGGCAGCAACGGAATCTGCCGCATGTTGAGCATTGCAGTTAGCTTGGCGGCGCGCGCCAATTCCAGCAAATGTCCCAACAAACCGAATCCAGTCACATCGGTCAGCGCATGGACGCCGTTCAATTCAGACAGTAGCGTGCCGGGCTTATTCAGCTTGGTAGCATTCTCTATTAATGCAGCATAGCCCTGCGCATCTAGTGCGTCTTTTTTGAGTGCCGCAGATAGGATGCCGACCCCAATTGGCTTGCCTAGAATAATTTTATCACCCGCTTTTGCCCCGGCATTACGCTTTACTTTTGACGGATGCACCAACCCCAGCACCACCAAGCCATAAATCGGCTCGGCCGAGTCAATAGTATGACCGCCGGCAATCGGAATACGGGCTTCAGTACAAATCGACTCGCCTCCTTTGAGAATTTTGCCAATCACCTCAATCGGCAATTTATCAATCGGCATACCCACCAGCGCCAGCGCCATGATCGGTGTTCCGCCCATCGCATAGACGTCTGAAATCGCGTTAGTGGCGGCGATACGTCCAAAATCGTAAGGGTCATCCACAATCGGCATGAAAAAATCGGTTGTAGCAATCAATGCTTGCTCGTCGTTCAATTTATAGACGGCAGCATCATCAGCGGTTTCAATCCCCACCATTAATTCTTGCGGGACCGCAAAACCGGACGAATTTTTCAAGATTTCAGCCAGCATGCCCGGCGCAATCTTACAGCCACAACCGCCACCGTGGGAAAAAGAGGTAAGTTTAATGGCAGGTTTACTAATTGGCGCCGGAATATAAATCATGCTAGTCCTAGTAATAAATTTTAAGCTTTTGTGGCTAAATGCAAAAGTCGGGCAGCAGCTAGAAATGTCCCTGCCGAGATATCCGGCAAGTCCAGGACTTGTGCCTCAGCAAACTGGCCGAAATTGCGTTTGATCGATTGCAAGTAAGCTGGATCATAATGCTTTACCAGCAGCGCCTCAACCAGCTCTTGCATGTGGCCATCCAAGGCCATTTTTTGCCAGTGACTGATTGTTTCACCACCATGCAGCGCAATCAAACAATTAAGTTGTGTATTTAATAAACTTGGATCGGTAACAAAATGCAGATAATCGTCCATCAGCAATTTAACTCGGTCTGGATGGGCAAGGATAAGGGCGACGCAGTCAGATCCCCGTATTTTATTCATCAACGCATCCGGCACCCGCAGATTGCCGACTTTTTTACTTTCTGACTCTACAAATACGGGTAACGCCGGATCAAAATTGCACAGCAACTTCCAAATGCTGCTCTCAAAAGCTTTTTGGGATGGCTGTAATGCCGTCGGCAAATTACCCAGCACGGAGCCGCGGTGGGCCGCCAGCTTCTCTAGATCGAGGACTTGCACACCCTCCCCCTCCAACGCTTGCAACAAACGACTTTTACCGCTGCCAGTTGGACCACACACAACATGGAAGCTTAAGCGCTCGGCAAGATCTGCCATCGTCGCGCTGACATGCCGACGGTATTCTTTATAGCCGCCCTCCAGCTGGACCACCGGCCAGCCGATTTTTGCCAATATATGCGCCATTGCGCCACTTCTATTGCCACCGCGCCAGCAATAAATCAACGGTTTCCAATCCTTTGGCTTATCGATAAACAATGTCTCAATGTGGAGAGCGATGTTGCGCGCAATCAGCGCTGCACCCAGCTTCTTGGCCTCGAATGCATTGACTTGCTTGTACATCGTGCCGACAACCACACGTTGCGGATCATCCAGCACAGGGCAATTAATGGCACCGGGAATATGATCCTTAGCAAATTCGGATGGGCTACGCGCATCAATGATGGTGTCAAACTCACTCAATTGCGGCAAGATAGCAGTAAAAGGCAGAAGCGCTGGATACTTCATGCGGTAGATTTTGCGCAACGTAAGAATGAGGGATGAGAATAATCGGACATGATGTGGTGGGTCTGATATTTTTAGTGGGGACGCATAGAGCAAAAAATTAAGCCGCAGCAATACGACATTGATTAGCATAGCGCATCGTCAATAGCTTTACGCTGGCAGCGCTGAGGATGAAGTATACAGAATACTTACGTAGACTGAGGAAAAGACCCGCAAACATCATGTAGGGAACGCACTTTGACAACATCATACGGAACGCTCCAATCTTCAAATGGGTCTACTCTCCATCCTGGGCAGAGTAATAATTTTTAATGACACCACCTTGAAAGCGATTCTGGCATGCAAGTAAAACGACGCAAATTGATAAAAGCCGTGGTGACGCCCGCTCTCACCCCTTCGATAGCCCTTCTTACCGGTCTGACGTTAACGACCCTGGCAAGTGCTGTTTACAACATCTGGGCAATGACTACACTTTTCCGCTAACCAAGCTGCAAATCAGCATCAAACAACATTTCCCGGAAAAACTACGCTACGCCGAGGTATTTGAAGTGCAGTTGAGCAATCCCACCCTGGCACTGAATAATGCAGAAAACCGTGTCATTACGCTGGTCAACCTGAAAGTTATTAGCAGTTTATTACTATCGTTCCCGATAACTGGGACACTCACCCTCAGCAGCCGGCTTAAATACGATCCGGACAAGCGCGCCATCTGACTGAACGTGCCCCTATATATTAGAGAGGATCAATGTTAGCGGTATCGGTGCCCAATATACTAAACAACTCAATGCGATCGGCGCATTCATGGCGGAACAAGTGTTGAATGATTATCCGATTTATACGTTCAAACCAGAGGAATTACGCCTCGGCGGTAAAACCTTTGAGCCGGATACAATCACGATGCAAGTCGACAGGATTGTGGTACAGATCAAAGAAGCCTGAGCGCCACTGAAAATTGCTGCTAAATGATAACTAAGATGAAATAAATTTTGTTTCTGATCTCTCTTGCCCTTGGTACGTAATCGGATTAAATTCCCTCCAAGAGGCACGAGCCAGATTAAGTGGCGACATCACGGCGGATGTCCATTTTCAGCCGTTCGAACTCAATCCAGATATGCCTGCTGAAAGCCGGAATATGGCTAAACATCTGGCTGAGAAATACGGCTCTACGCAGGAGCAGCGCACAAAGCAGCGAAATGACGCGCGCGCGGGACACGAGGTAGTTTTGTTTTGAATATGGATAAGCGCAGTCGTATCTATAACACCTTCGACGCCCATCGTTTGCGGCATTGGGCCAAAGAAGAAAGCAAGCAACGCGTGTTGTTTACAGCCTATTTCACAGAAGGTAAAATCCTGCAAATCATGAAGTATTAGTTGCCATGGCAAAATCAGTCGATTTAGATATGGCGAGAACCAGAGAGCTTTTTTCGTCCAACAAGTTTGCCACACAAGTAAGAAAGCAAGAGCGACAGTATCTAGACAATGGGATTCACTCATTGCCAACTGTGATTATTAATGACAGTCATTTGATTCAAGGCGGGTCAGCCTAAAGAGGAATTTGAACGGGCAGGGCAAAAAATTGCCGAAATTGGGTGACCGTGGTTGCTCCACCCCAGGAGCGCTTAAAGTAACCCATTGGCGAGTAATATAGCGCATCGATGTTTGTGCGTATTAACTTTCATACAATGCCATGACGAACTTAGAGGCACCTTTTGGTGCCCTACTCAGTTCAGAATGGAGAAAATCAACCCTTGCGCGAAAACTTGGCTTTTAGTTGACTGAGTTTGTCTGTGCGCTGGCGTGCGGCTTCTTCCGCCATCCGCTGCACTTTACGGTACTCAGCATTTTTCTTAAAGCGCTCCCGCAACGTCTCGGACGCGTGGGTGCGATGAACATCCGTCACCTTGTCGCTAGTATTGCCATCCAGATCA
>JACMQE010000112.1 GCA_014377145.1 Glaciimonas sp.
CACCGTCTACAGCGAGCAATTTGAACCGAACAGAGCCTTTTTTAAAGAGGACGAGTTTTTGGTGGTACAAGGCAAAGTGTCGGAAGATCGTTTTAATGGTGGGTTACGTGTCTCGGCTGAAAAGGTCATGGATATCGCCGCAGCACGAATTCATTATGGACGACAGTTTGTATTATCGTTGACGTATCCTACCCCTCAGATCGGTGTCATCGATCTGAAAGAAGCGTTGTCGTCGCATCGTTCTGACACTGGACTGCCAGTGACTGTCCACTATACGGGGCAAGGCATTGGTTGCGACATCGTATTAGGCGATGTGTGGCGCATTTCACCTAACGATGGGTTACAAGCATTTTTGATGGCAAGATTGGGCAAGGATGCAGTAACGGTGGAGTACTAATTGTAATTGACCATTTTTCCTACCGTGACTGTTATGTCCGGTAGCTGAAGTAATGCAAGTCTACAACGTGTCGTTTTAATCTTGATCAATAATTATCGGTGCTGCTGACCAAAAGCAACGATAAAATTACTTTTTTGTACACAATCTGGAGTACGAATTTGTCCTACTACGCGTGGCCAGTGTTTATAGCCATTATACTTTTTCCCGCTCTTGCACTAGTCTTGCACAACGCTGGGAATATTTGTTTGTTCCTATTGTTGATATTCAGTCTTGTCGCTGCTATGTGTCGCTATAAGCCGATGCAAATCAGGTTCACTCATTTGCTCAAAGAGTATTGGCAACTCCATCTGGCGATGGTCTCATTAGTGATAGCGGTATTCCTGAACCAGCTATCAACTGGCATATTTGCATTCAAATATTACGATACCGCGTTCCGATTAGCTATATTTACGCCGATTTTATGGATTACATTGGCGATACCGCTAAAGTATTTAAAGAAAGTACAGTGGGCATTTATGGTCGGCGTATTCGGCACCGTGATTAAAACCTATGTGATCACTGAAGGAGGTACGGTTCGTCCCCCCAATATAGGTTTTTTGGCGACGATTCCATTTTCTGGTATGGCATTATTATTCGGTGCGATTGTTATCGTGTCAATAGGCTGGACAGAACATCGCAATAAATTACTGATTGTACTTAAAATTCTGGTTGGTTTGATCGGGGTGTACATCACTATCTTGTCACAAACCCGAGGTAGCTGGATTGCGATTCCTTTTTTTATTATGGGCATTTTTATTTTTTCGAACAGCCTTCGTTCGCGGCATCGCATAGCGATATTAGTTTTAGTGGTCAGTGCATTAGCACTATTCGCTACTTTTAGTAACGTGATTCAAAATAGATTAACAGCAGCAAAAGCTGATGTGTCAATGTATGTCAACAATAAAAGTGAAGATACTTCGTTGGGTATCCGTTTACAATTATGGAATGCTTCGTTGCAATTATTTAAAGAAAATCCATTTTTCGGTGTTGGACGAGCGCATTTTATTGATGGTCTGAAGGTGCTCTGCGTGCGCAAGGTTATTAGCCTAACAACCACTTCTTATTCCCACTCACATAATGAAATATTGTTCAATATGGCTACGCTGGGATTATTTGGATTGTTGGGAATAATCTCGATTTATTTTATTCCAGCATATTATTTTGCACGCGAGCTTAACCAGCCTGACCGAGAATTAAGGACGACTGCCGGTATGGGATTAACGGTATGTCTAGGATTTCTTATTCTTGGACTCACTGATATGATGTTTTTTTGGAACGTGACAGGTGGCATTTATAGTATGAGTATCGCAACGTTTTTTGCGTGTGTCATAAAACGGAAAAAAGAACTTAAATGGATTGCACCATGAAGGCTTCATCATATTCAAGTTATTTCAAGCGACTTGCCATACTCCATCGGCCTTATAAGAAGCGATTAGTGTCAGCTTTTCTCGGGATGGCAGTTACTGCAGCGACCGAGCCATTGGTGGCTTATATCTTTAAGGTATTGCTGGATCATGGTTTTGTCGAGAAACCTTCGTTCCCTTTATGGCTAGTTCCTATGGCAGTTATAGGTGCGTTTGTGACACGTGGCGCGTCGACTTTTTTGACTACGTACATGATGAATTGGGTATCAACCAGAGTACTTAATACGCTACGACAACAAATGTTTAGTCGCATGTTGGGTGTGCCAATAGATTTTCACGCAACCCACACTGTTGGCCGCGTTATTAATTCTATTATGTTTGAAGTGCAGCAAATTATCGAAATGATTACGAAGCTGTTCACGTCAATCGTGCGCTGTACACTGACCGTGCTTGGATTACTTGGCTACATGTTATATATCAGCTGGACGTTGACGTTGGTTGCTTTTGTCCTGATGCCATTAATGATGATAGTGGTTCGACTTACCGCCAAACGTCTGAAGAAGTTAAATAAAGATGCACTCAAAGTCAATGCAGAATTGACGCAAGTGATCGAAGAAACGACGCGGGCGCAACAGGTTGTGAAGATTTTCGGCGGTCAGGATTATGAAAAAAGCCGTTTTGAGAAACGTGCTGATTATCTCCGAAGCTACAGTATGCGGCTCACCAGCACTTTTGCGGCGACGGTTCCCGTCACCCAAATCATGACCGCTTGCGCAATGTCCGTAATGATTATTATGGCCTTGATTCAATCCAGTCATAATCAAATCACTGTTGGTGGCTTTATTTCTTTTTTCACCGCGATGATTGGATTGCTTGCACCACTTAAGCAATTGGCCGAAGTCAACGGCCCATTACAGCGCGGGATGGCGGCGGCCGAGGCTGTTTTCAAGCTGATCGATAGCCCAATTGAGCGCGTTAAAGGAAAGCAACTTGATCAGCGGGTTCAGGGAAAAATTGTATTTGAAAGCGTGTATTTTTCTTACCCTGGGCAAAATAAGCCTGCATTGACAGACATTAACTTAATAGTAGAGCCTGGTGAGACCATCGCATTTGTGGGTATGTCGGGCGGTGGTAAATCTACATTAGTTAATTTAATACCTGGTTTTTATACAGTTACCTTTGGACGTATATTGCTAGATGATGATCCGATTGAGGATATCGCGTTAAGTAGCTTGCGCCAGCAAATCGCGATGGTGAGTCAATATGTTGTTTTGTTCAATGACACGATTGCTGCAAATATTGCCTATGGTGACAGTCCACCGAATCGTACACGGATTGAGGCCGCCGCAAAGGCTGCGTATCTAACAGAAATGATTGCGGGTCTGCCGGATGGCTTTGAGTCTCAGATTGGTGATAATGGTTCGCGCCTTTCAGGTGGTCAGCGTCAACGCCTTGCGATGGCACGAGCGATTTATAAAGATGCACCCGTCCTGATTCTTGACGAGGCGACGTCAGCACTTGATATTGAATCGGAACGTGCGGTGCAAGCCGCATTAGACACACTAATGCAAGGACGCACTACATTTGTGATTGCGCATAGATTATCGACCATCGAACGTGCGAGTCGTATCGTTGTATTGTCAGGCGGTAATATTGTTGAAATTGGAACTCATCATGCGTTATTGGAAAAAAAGGGAGCATATGCCAATTTATATCATCTTCAATTTTCAAAAGATGGGGTTAAAGTTGAATTGTAGTATTTAAAATATAACCCTAGAGATGTAGTAGCCGTTTTCTGGCTTACTCATTAAGTATTTTTCTTTAATGTCGAGCATCCTCTCATTGAGAATTGTCCATGGTTACACAGCTGGTTCCTCTCGCCACATTAGAAAAATCTGATAAGGTATTATTCATTGCTCATCTGGCTTTAGGCGACTTTACTTATCTGCAAAACTGTTTCAAAGCATTTTCTGAAGCCCATCCCGCTGTCAAAATTCATATTTGGGTGGATGAAGTGCGCCGCACTAATAATGCGGCGGACTGGGGCTATCTTAAAAAATATGCACTTTATGATTGGCTTGCCGAATGTTCCTTTGTCGAAAAAGTTTATACACAGACCTACAGTCCAGCACTATTTCAGCAATCGATTGTTGAAGCGCAGCAGCAGAATTATGGATTGGTGGTATCACTGTCGACATTAAGACTACCAATGTATGCAATGTTAGCGCGAAAAATTACGTCGAAGGGCTTTGTTGCCGGGATGAAAAGGCCGGTTGGCCTGCTTACTTTCACACAGCGGTTGGCATATCGTAAGCTCGACGCATGCTTGGATCCCAATAGTGCGTTGCAACCGGGGCTGCACATCAGCGATGTCTACGCCGGTTGGTTCCAGCAGTTATTTGGCATTATTAGCACACCATCGTCACGATTACCATTTGTAGAAATTCCGGCACAGTGGCGGCAGCAGGCTAAAGAGCAACTGCAGCTGTGGGGCTTAGAGCGGAACGTGCAAAAAGCTGGAAAGCTGTTGTTTATCAATCCATACGCGAAGAATAATAAGCGTTGCTGGCCCTTGGAGCGGGTAGTGGATTTGGTGAAAGCGTTAGATCAAAACGAAGCATGGCGCGGAGCGCACGTCATAGTCAATGTAGTACCAGAGGAAATGGTAGGTGCTAAGCAATTTTTCGCTAAATATTCTATGAGACACGTGCGGTTATTTAGTGCTGAAGATAATTTCTTTCAACTACCCGCCATTCTGCTCGATTGTGATTTGATTATTTCTGTTGAAACAGCGGTGATGCATTTGGCGAATGCGGTACATATTCCTGTCGTAGCATTAATGCGACAAAAAAATCCTGAATGGGCACCGATTGATAAGGTGCATAGCACAGTGATAACTGCATCTAATCGGCGTGATTGGGTAAAGGCGATTACGGTGGGGCAAGTGATGGCCGTAATGAAAAACTGAGCGGCGATTTTTTATGAATATATCTGTTGTGAACGATAGTCGTCCTATATTACACATCGCCTTTGGTGTTGATGCTAATTATTTTATGGGGATGGGCGTTGCGATCGTTTCCATAATGGAAAACAACCGTTGCTATACTTTGATTTTTCATGTTTTTATTCCTTCAATATCGCCTGATCAAGCTAGTAAATTACGCGAGATTGAATCCAAATATCAGACAGTTATTGAAGTAAACATTATTGATCATTCGATTTTTGATGAGTTTGCTGATTTTTCCGCTTTTACCCAATATTCGCCAGCCATTTTTACGCGGCTGTTGATTGCCGACGCTTTAAACGGCATCACCGGCAAGGTACTCTATCTTGATGCGGATATCATCTGTCAGGGAGACTTTGCTGGTCTATTGTCTATTGATATGGATGAGAGCG
>JACMQE010000113.1 GCA_014377145.1 Glaciimonas sp.
CTGCTATTGTAAAAGAGTTAAATTTGTATTGACGCTACTGTTTTCAAGCCAACCAAATGATCGATGCAGCCTAGTGAATAGCGTTAAGGAAATTTCGTGCTGACTTGTCATACCTGGTTGCAATGGCTCTACATTGCTTGAATTTGCAAAAGAAAGTTTCATCAAATGGCATTCTTTATAGAGAGGCTTGTCGTCGCCACGCGGTTTTTTCGATTTTTCTTCGAAGGTATCACGGTGACTCTTCCCACCGCCTCCAGAGGCGCTACAATGCGGGTATCGGCATTGTAGCCTTGTCGGCTAGTATTAGCGGCGCTGTTTATTCAGAGATCAGTACTTCGGCGCCCTCATCGGAACACTGACTTGTGTAATGTAAATAGGGCTTACGTAAAATTGTTCGAATAACGGGCTTGGCAACCCCTGCCGACGAAGGTAGTGCTAGTACGGCTAGGAGAGCACAACACCGCTGGAGCAACTTTGCGTAAGCCCTATGATTGTCTTTCGCTGTCGCATCAACACCTCCTGCTTTTCCAGGAAAAAGCCCTTTTATTTTCTCCTATTGCACATCATTCAGAGTGAAACGTGTCATTTTCATCTCAGGCAGCCCTCTATTAATACTGGTTAATAACAGCTTCATTCAACGTTTACAAGCCTCTTAATTGGGGGAGCACCCTAATATTCACAAGTTCTTGAAAAGAATATTTATAATGGGAAAAGGTAAAAATATCAGCAATATCAAACTAGAAATCACACCCAAAAATGATCACTAACAAATATTACTAACACGCCGTTAGTTACAAGCCGCTCAATTTTTCTTCGGTAATCCCGCCAGCAGCCTGCAAACTAAATAACTCCGCATCTGTTTTATAAAGTAGTTTTGCTATCGCAGCGCGTTTTTGATTGTAGATCGTCTTCGCGCTGTGCCTAAGCACATCGGCTATTCCGCTCACAGTACGACCGGCTAGGTACAGTCTCAGTACTTCCGCCTCGCGACGTGATAATGCTGTAATTCCTCTGATACAAAAGGCCTTGGATTCACGACTTATGTGGCGGATACTCCGCTCACGATAGCCCTCGCCACGCATCGCACGATCAATCGCGATAATAATTCATTGATGTCATCCGTCTTGTTGACAATGGAATTAATTCCATTAAACTCAAGTGTGGCGACGATTCCCAAGCTATCGAGACCGGTAAATACGACAATACAAATAGCCGGATATTTATTCCGTACGCGCTTAAGCATATTCAGGCCGTCGCCGAAGTCACCGCCTGGCATCGAATAGTCGGCTACCAGTACCTCGATTTCGATAACCCCTAATCGTTCAAATAGTTCAGTGGAATTAGCGACGGGCGGATGCAGGCTGAATCCAGGATGTCGATCTAGTTGCTGCGTTTACCCCTTAACGCCACAGCAGGGTGATCTTCTGCAACCAAGATTTTTATATTTCTAATGGTCACTGGCTATCGCAATAAAATATAGGATCAACGATAATTTTATGCACATTCATTGTTACGGCTGCAACTTTCTACGGCCAACCTAAGAGAGGTATATAGATGATCCCAAGAATTTTCTTAGTGTGACTAAGAAGCATCTAAAATTTAGTAAACAGGCGCTTAAAAAATTGCGGCTTAAACTACAAATAAAATATCATGGATTGGGGTCAACATGGCAAAGCCAGAAAAAAAACAGATTTCTCTTGGTGTTATAGCGACGGATCACGATGCTGAACCAAAAAGTGTAAACATATTTGGACACCGGGCTGTAATGCGCGAACATCTTTTTTACCTCGCATCTCAAAGATTTGCCGTAACTATTCAGCACCGAAGCAAGGTACGCAAACATTTCCTGAAAAGACCTGAGCAAAAACCAGAAATACTGGACGCCCTTGCTTGCCGCTGGTTTGACGCAACGATTTTGATTTGCGTGTTAACCCATCTGTCAAGAGCAGCATACTTAAATTGCGACTATCTTTAGCAAGCTTTTTCCCGGCACATTGATGCGCGCCATCATCATATTCAAGCGCGTTATTAGCCACACATTGAGCACATCTTTTTGCGCATGCATTAGCGTTTTTAGGTCAGGAATTTCTATCATCTTCACCAATATGCGAAAGATAGATTTAGTTGACAACTGGTAAATAGCTGCTATTCTAAGAACGAATAATGACGCTCTTGCTTTTGCATTTACGCCATTTTTTGCTTCATTTTACCTTATCCGTAATGGTAATATGAGTACGACGAGCTTACATCAAAACTTGTGACGGATACCAACACGTAC
Organism: Glaciimonas sp.; assembly: GCA_014377145.1. The sequence continues at coordinate 2,279 of JACMQE010000113.1, forward strand.
CGAAGTTTGGTCGCCACTACCATTCGATTATTGCGATGCATAATCCCATACACCTGCAGGCGAACCATTGCTGCCCTTTAGCATACGAGAAAAAACTATACAGGTCAGTACGCTTGGACAACCAGTAGTTAACGCCCAGATTAAGTTGAGTTATCTTAGGTTTTTTGCCGGAAATATCATCAGCGGCGCTGTAACGGACATGCTGAACACTCGCTAGCAAATGCAATGGCTCTGACAGAGCATAGTCCATAGTCAGTACCGATTTTGAATACGTCTTGACGAATAAGCTCAGGTACATTAAAACGCGACCAGTTGCCATACAAGCGCGTAGGACCAACTTGGTATAGCCCCCAGATTGACTATCCTAGATGCAATCTTGCCATCAAAATCAGATGATGGAACTACATTTTCAGGTATCAGAGTCACCAAATTAGCGACCAACGCGTCAATAGGTGTTCTGCCTAATTTGGCTTGAAAGTAACCAGCGTACAGACCCAAGGCCCCATTTTTGTAGATACTGCCCAAGCCGAATGACTGACTGGCGCTAGCATTGCCAGCTTGTTCTCCTAAACCATAAATTACGCTACCAATAAAGCCGGATAGATCTGGCGTATTGTACCGAATCGAATTGCTGACACGAATCCCACCAAGGCGATCAAAGTTATGCGTGGTCATCCCAACGACCGAACCGAAATCCAACACTGAAGTTAGCCCACTGGCATCGTCCAACATGTCTGTTTGGTTGCCGATCAACAATGTACCAAAATTACCTGACAGGCCAACCACTGACTTACGGTTAAATACAGCGCCTTTTATGTCTTGAGTACCAGTATCATTATTAAAACTCATTTTCCATTTGAAATACCGTGCTCAGACCACCACCTAGATCCCCAGTACCTTTAAAACCGATACGTGAACCTTGAATAACGCCAGAATTCATACTGAATTTACTACCGGTATTGCCATCTTTCGCGACATTGTTCGAGAAAGTAATGCCGGTGTCGACGATATCGACAATGTTAACTGAGCTTTGCGCGTTTAATGTGCCAACACATACGCTGAGTACTGCCAATATAATGAGTGATTTCTTCATTGGTGTTCTTTATTGGTTGGGAAACTATTTTAAAGAGCATAGCTACTTCGCTACCGGGCCACTCGACGGACAAGCAATAAGGGGGGGGCTAGCAATACTTACTTCGTAAAGCCTATTTAGGTTTTTCCAGCCAGTGATAAAAATGGCTGATTGAACGAATTGGAGGCTGACATTGGGCTTCCTCACCGCTATTTTTTACACGTCCTACATTTTTTCTGTCGAAAGTAGGAGTTGAAAGAATCTGCTCTTTTGATATGGCCTTGAAGAAATGCATTTGGTTAAGCCTTCGAATGTTGATGGATGTGAGAAAAAACGTGGGCACATTGTGCGAAGCGATTATCTCTAAAGAGGAGCACCTGAAGTTTGAGATTTTTCCCAAGAATCAGTTTTTTGCAGAAATAAGATATGTCCCATATATTGCCCTCAAATTCGCATAATCGAGATACGCGAATGTTGTGAGGTGTACCAATCTGGCAATCAAATCGAAGAATATTGATAGCAATGCGTGGCTTTGCGTATCAACATTTTCAACTCGCCGAGACTGCCCTTGACGACGTAAGTAGTACGCCCGGATTACTAGTAGCATTAACCCAAGTACCTCGATTACCAGAAAGAAAGTGCTTCTCTATGCCATCCACATAAGAATGCAGCGCTGACTAAATAAAATAGCGGGCTATGAGGACATTAAAAATGTCGGCCCTGAAAAAATAAAAAGAACGCATGCTGGCATAGGTTTGATGCAACGGAGTGTTTGCTGCATTTGCAGAAATAGGGAATATTTATATTCACTTCCTTGTAGATTATGTTGAAATTTTTATGGATTCAAAGTCTGCAACTTCCCATTCTGGTCAATTATTTGGCTTCCCGTTGATGGCGTATTTGAACCAGCGTCACCACTGATCTGGTTAGCGGCGTTGATCAACTGGGGGGCTATTGATCGGGTGCCTCTGCGCCCTTCTATTCGAAGCAAGGTCGACTCGCTGTGCGTCCACGGCTTATCGCCGGTCTGCTGTATTTGCAGTATGCATACGAATTCTCGGATGAAGAAGTGATCTGGAATTGGGTGGAGAATCCTTATTGGCAAGTGTTGACCGGCGGGACATATTTGCAGAAAGAACCGCCGATTGATCCGTCGAGCCTGACGCGCTGGCGCAAGCGCCTGGAGGAAATCGGGAGAAAAGAATTACTGGTGTAGACGATCCCAGCGACCAACCACGCCGTGATCACGATCGTAGCCGGAAGCATTATCGCACTACCGCCGGCTTGGATGGAGAGCCCCATTTTGTAAGCCAAATAGCGCAACAAAAAGTAATACTGACAAGGCGAGTAATTGTAGCTTAACACAAGAAAATCACTGTTTGCAACTTGAATTAACACACAAAGAAAAAGCATTGGTGAAGGTATCGATACCACGAGAATAATGCAAAAAAGTTCCGAGCGCTGTGTGCTATGTATTGGGTGAGTGCCTTCGTCCATTGATATCACGAGGAGCATCGTCACAATCCTATTAGTTTCGTCACGCCAGCCAATCTTTACTGGATCGTTCACCAGCACATATTGGAGTTTGGGTGCATTCATTCAAATGCCGATTACCAGTCAACAGATAATCAAGTGACAATAGAATACAAGGCCTGCAACCTAACCAATATCCAGCGTGCCACAAGATTCTTCTATCTACAGAAGCATGCCTTCAGCGGAAAAATCACTGCCTACCTCGATCCATCTTATTAGAAAACCGAAAAATATGGCATTATTTTCGGCTTCGAGCAATACGAACAAATGGCCGAGGTCATGCGTACCTGCAAAGACAAGGTGATGTTCAGTATCAACGATCACCCCGATATTCGCAGGGTGTTTAACGAGTTTCATATGATGGGATTGAATATCAAATACGCCATCGGCAGCGTACACGGTAATGTCAAGCCCAGCAAAAAACTAGTAATTATTAACTGGGATACATCAAATTGCACCATTTTTGATTTATTCAGTGGAGAATCAAATGCAAATCAGTGCGAAAGCATTCGCCACGTCACACTAAAATAAGGCACCGTAGTGACAATCTATTTTAGGACGGGACAGAACAAAATAAAAAGGCCCACGTAAATGTGGGTCTTTTAAATATTGGTGCTGGCTGCAGGACTTGAACCCACCACCCCCTGATTACAAGTCAGGTGCTCTACCAGATGAGCTAAGCCAGCAAAAGTACGAAAATAAAATTGTACATTATTTAATTCTAGTTAGGGTGGGTCGTCCGCGTTTTTTTGGTGGTTCTGGATCTTTTTCTGGATTCGTACTACCTACTTTATTTTCAGAGCTTGAGCTTGACAATGGAACGGATGTCAAAGTCGGTACGACAGCCCTACCCGATGGCTTTCCCTCTTCGATATCAGGACTTTTTTCTTCGGGGATTTTAGTCAATTCAAATGCCATCCCTTGGCCATTTTCACGTGCATAAATCGCGATAACGTTTGCGACTGGCACAGAAATTTCTCGGGACACACCGCCGAAACGTGCACTAAAATTTACAAAGTCATTGTCCATCTTCAGACTACTGGTCGCTTCGAAGCTGATATTGAGAACGATCTCACCATTTTTTACGAACTGTTGTGGCACACGGGTCTGTGCATCAACATGGGCCGCCAGATAGGGAGTGAAGCCGTTATCGGTACACCATTCGTAAATGGCACGCAACATGTAAGGTTTGGTAGAGGTTTCAGACATCATCAATACGAAGAAATACAAATGTGAACTAACGGTTGGGAATATGCAGGAAACCACAGATGGCAACTAAGATACAGCAAATTTGGATCAAGCTTAACTGATACATCTAACCAAATTGTGCAGCTACTGCCATAACCGCACGAAATAAGTCATCAATTCAGGCTAAAAGCAGCCGGTTAAAACCAGCTATTCATTCACCAGATCAACGCCGCATGACCTTTTCGGATGGCGTCAACGCTTCGATGTAGGCTGGGCGCGAGAAAATACGTTCAGCATATTTCATCAAAGGCGCAGCGGTCTTCGATAGTTCAATACCGTAATGATCCAGACACCATAGCAACGGTGCAATAGCGACGTCCAACATCGAAAATTCATCACCTAACATGTACTTATTCTTCAAGAACAACGGTGCCAGCGTCGTTAAGCGATCCCTGATTTCTGCACGCGCAACTTGATGAGTTTTCTCCGCGCCCTTATTTTTTTCATTCTCCAAGATGTGAACATGGACAAACAATTCTTTTTCAAAATTGAAAAGCATCAGGCGCGCACGCGCACGCATCAGCGGATCTGCTGGCATCAGTTGCGGATGTGGAAAACGTTCATCAATGTATTCATTGATGATATTAGATTCATACAAAATCAAATCGCGCTCAACTAAAACCGGCACTTGGCCGTAAGGATTCATGGTCGAGATATCTTCCGGTTTATTGAATAAATCAACATCACGAATTTCAAAATCCATACCCTTCTCAAACAAAACAAGACGGCAGCGTTGCGAAAACGGACAGGTTGTACCTGAATAGAGAACCATCA
>JACMQE010000114.1 GCA_014377145.1 Glaciimonas sp.
CCAGCAAGCCCGAAGGCTTCCTCGTCACCGCTGTCCATAATAAGGAAGAGCATTGGCAACAAACCGCATTACGCGGTCCGGACTCTGTACAGCGGGCTGCCATACCTGGTTTCTTTTTGAGGAACGGGACATGTTTGAGCACAGCGAGTGAGGTTTTCCATCCGACAAATACCTGAAAAATTTGGTGACACAAAAAAATTTAAATAAGCCATTTCCAAACATTTAAAAATTTTATATAAGCCTCAACAAAAGGATCATTCATGCCCGGTTCATATGCTCCTACGGTAATACGAAATTCTTATGGAGAAAATATTCCTTCCCACAATATCTCTACGCGCCACACAGACAAAATACTCTCATAAACATTAGAGCTGCGTTCATCTAATCCCACAACATCCGAATTGCGTGATTGTAGGGCTTCCCTATTAGATCGAACCCGTCCTTCCAAAAAATTTCTTGAAGAGTTTTTTACCAGATGGAATGCTTAGGCTCAATATAATGAGGATGCAATGGCACTCACCAATCGTCAGAAAACTGCCATCATTAATTTACTCATATGCCAAGAAAAAAACCGCAATGTCGATACGATGCTTGATACAGGTTTAATTACGCAGACGCAATAGGACAAACTTTCTCATGACAAAACAGAAATTGTTAGATGGGATAAAGTCATCATCACCATGTTGGAAAAAGGTATGGGGCTTTTCCAACTCATCAAAGAACCATCATCATCATGGAGCACATTGCCGAGATATCTGAAGAGAGAAGTAAATAATTACTTTCTTGACACTCGATATAGTTCCGCCAATTACTCTAACAGAATCCTATTCAAGCAAGAATATAAGGTTGCAGAATTGATTTTAAAAGCGCAGCACATCAATACCCTATAAGCATTTCAGGCGATGCGTACCCTCACAGAAAGCGAGATAACAGACTTAACATTACGCGCCAAACCATTGATAGAATTGTGCGTGAGTATTTGGCTATTACCTGAGCAAGACCAACGCATTGCTTTTGACTTGATGATAAAAAGTGTCGATCTGATACCCCTTCTATTGCGCTCCCGCACTTTAACAAGTTGGTTTAAAGAAGTCGGCTTGTTTTTAGCTAATTCTCAAGATGCCTCGAAATTCATAATCGGGAAAAAAATTCAATGCAATGAAATAACATTAAAAAAATTTACGATAAATATAATTTTGAAATTAATAGGGCATACGTTGACTGCGTGACGACATGGATGCAAACAAATCTGACAGGTTCTACGAAGCTTAATCAATTACGTACTTTGGTGAGATTTTATGAAAACGATTTAGAAACATCGTTGAAGAAATTGGTTGGTAATCGAGCCGATCGAGATGAAAGTGAGTACCCTCGCCTCACATCGGGTGAAAAGAATCGATTTATTGACTCAATAAGCATGGATGAATCAAAGCGAACACCTATCGATTTGTATAATGCTGGTGTCATCACAAACGATGTAGATGAGGACTTTGAACTGTTCGAGGTAATGCGACGTAACGATTTTCTTATTCCTTGGGTTGAATCTGGCTATGCAGGTCAGGTACCAAATGGGTGTTGGTATCCAATGAATCTCCAATGTGCGCCGATGCCTTGTGAAGAAATTGAACATCAAGATTTTACAGATTATGATATGAAAGGAGCTGATTTTGATCGCTCCAGCTTTTATAAATGTCGTTTCGGGGGAGCCGACTTAACAGGCGCTACCTGCTATGGTGATTCTATGGAAGACTGTAATAGAACGGATGATGAGGCTGTTAAAAAAATTAGAGGAAGCGGGATTGGAGTTTGATTAAATTGTAGAAGTTCAGAAGGCGAAGGTGTCCTTAATTATTTACACCCTTCACTCAGTGTTAATTACCGACGACCGAAAACAGCCCCTACGAAAAACATGCCGTTTCAATTACCACCAACGGAAATCATTTCATACCCCCTCCGCTCCACTTCATATCTCCCCCAAGCGCAAGATACACATTAAGTTGGCTAGTCAGTAAATTCAAATTATTATCTGCCACAGCCGCAACAACAACACGCTGCGCTTCTTGCGCATCCAACCAAATCCGCAGTGAGACCGCTCCTGCCCGATAACGCTGTTGATACAACCGCTCAATCTTAGTCGCAGCATGCAAAGACTGCACCAACTTATCTGACTGTGCTTGAAACTGACTACGTGCAGACAGCGCCACCTCCACATCGCTCAACGCTCTATAAAACGTCTGCCGAAAATCAATTACTCCTTTTTCATAATTCGCCTGCGAAACTTTCACGCTCAACTGCATTTGGTTCCACTGAAAAAACGGAAAAGTTAACCCAGACGATAATATCCCAACCGGATTCTCGAACAAATTAAGTAAAGAAGTAATACTACTACTCAACGACCCCGTCAACATAAACGTCGGATAAAAACTGATGCGCGTAGCATCGTTAGTCGCCAACATACTACGCAACCGCAATTCCACCGCACGCAAGTCCGGTCGCCGTCCCAATAACTCTGAAGGCAACCCCGCATCAAAGTTCGGCAACGACACAACCGAAAGCGTCTGTCGTTCAGAAAAAGACTTCTCTGGCGGCCCATCAAACAGCAATGCTAACGCCGCCCGGCTAACGACCAGCTGTTGCAACAATTGCGTACGATTAGCTTGCAACGCCAGTAGTGACTGCTCTGCCTGCAACAACTCCAACGTCGATACCGCCCCGTTAGCATATTGCAAGCGCACCAGCTCCAACGTTTTTTTGGAATAGGCAATACTTTGCTCATTAACATCAATATGCTGATGCAGATTTGCAATCTGCCAATAAAAAGAAGCCGTCGTGCCGACCAGCGCAAGGGCGATACTTTCCCGATCCTGCACCGTTGCCAACGCCTGCCACTCCGCAGCATCACGCTGACTGGCCAAATTGCCCCATAAATCCACAAGATAGGTGGCCGAACCAGTCAGCGACTGGAAATGCATAGAATCCGGGGCACCGCGCAGAGTACGATTATTGCTCGTGCCAACACTGGCCGAAACGGTAGGATTAATCGCCGTTAAGCCAACTTGTAATTTTGCCAGCCGCACCACAATATCCACCCCGGCCAAATCGTTATTACGCAGCAATACCTGATCGATCAATTGATTCAATTGCTGATCATCAAAATGTTTCCACCAATGATCGTCCGCCATCATGGCAGTGGCGGTTGGACTGTGATTTGGACTGGCGATAACATTGTTTTGCCACGCTAAGGGTGTTGCCAGCGGAGCCCGCTGGTAAGAGGTATGGGACACCGTACATCCAACCAGAATATTGGCAACAAGCAGGACAATAGTTGGTTTGAAATAGCGCATAAAAAGGTTGTTCATTCTCTCGCCAATGCCTCAACCGGATCAAGCCGGGCGGCGTTACGAGCAGGTAAAAAGCCGAAGATGATACCGATCAAGGTAGAACAAGCACAAGCCACAACCACAGAAGTAAGCGAATAAATCATCTGAAAATTAGTGTTAATACGGGAAAATACTCCGCCTATCCCCAACGCCAGCAAGATGCCTAATACCCCACCCAAAAAGCAGACCAAAACCGCTTCGATCAAAAACTGACGCATGATATCTCCCTGCCGTGCACCGACCGCCATGCGCACACCGATTTCTGCGATGCGCTCGGTAACCGATACCAACATGATATTCATCACACCAATTCCGCCCACTACCAGCGAGATCACCGCTATCATCGATACCAGCAGCGTCATCGTCGCCGTTGTTGCTTCGATGGTCTTGCGAATGCTGTCACTGTTATAGACAAAAAAATCTTTACTGCCATGTCGCAGCGTCAGCAATTTCACGATACTTTGTTCCGCTGCGCTGGATGAGGCGGCATCATTCACCCGCACCGTAATTGACTTTAGCGGCCCCTGTCCCATGATGCGCGCCAGCGCGGTGGTGTACGGCACCCACAAGGTCAGGCTGCTGCCACCCCCAAAAGCGCTTCGTTCTTTCTTTGCCACACCGATGACGCGAGCCGGGATATCCCCCAATAGCAGCACTTTTCCAATTGGATTCTCAGCGGACTTAAACAGTTTGCGGCGGGTATTTTGATCGATTACCACCTCTTGCATCTGGTATTTAACGCTGTCAGCGGTAAATGGCATACCTTCAGCCATACGGATGTCAAGTACCCGAAAGTACTGTTCACCGACACCTTTCAGGGAGGCACTGACCGATAAACCACGATAGCGTACCGTAGTTGAGGTCGATACGCCGGGGGTGGCGCTATCAGCGTAGACCTGCTGTGCCAGCGCATCGGCATCAGCAGATATTAACGGTCGTCCCGGCGATTTATCTTCTTCCTCATATTCTTTACCGGGATAAATCGTAATGGTATTTGTCCCCAAGAAACTGATTTCTTTGAGGATTTGGCGGCGCGATCCTTCGCCCAGCGCCACGATCGATACCACCGAGGCAATCCCGATGATGATGCCTAACATCGTCAGAAAACTACGCAACCGATGCGAACGCATTGATAGCCATGCCATTTTGCACGCTTCGACTAGGCTGGCACCGATGGCACGCCATGACGACCCTTGGTCCAACGCAATATTCTGACGCGTGACCGCCGTTGGCATTATCCCCTCTACTGCGGATGCACCGGCTTGGCGACGATCACCAATAATTTCACCGTCGGCAATTTCAATGATGCGCTGTGCATACTTGGCGACTTGTATATCGTGCGTCACGATAATCACGGTATGACCTTCGGTATGCAGTTCTTGCAAAATCCGTATCACTTCCTGACCGCTTTGACTATCTAACGCACCGGTCGGCTCATCAGCCAGAATCACTTGACCGCCGTTCATCAGCGAGCGAGCAATACTAACGCGTTGCTGTTGACCGCCAGATAATTGACTAGGCCGATGATGCGTGCGATCCGCCAGCCCCAAGCGGCTAAGCAAAGCATGCGCGCGCGCTTTGCGGTCAGCGGCAGATTTACCGGCATAAATTGCGGGGATTTCAACATTACCAAGCGCATCCAGATCAGGCAAAAGATGATAGCGCTGGAAAATAAAGCCAAAATGCTCACGCCTTAATTGGCCCAGCGCATCCGCTTCTAACGCGCCGGTAGCGTGACCATCGAAATGGTAACTGCCACTGCTGGGACGGTCCAGACAACCTAGGATGTTCATCAAAGTGGATTTGCCCGAGCCGGACGGCCCGACCAATGCCACCATTTCGCCAGCAGCGATCTCCAGATTAATGTTCTTGAGGACGGTGACGGTATCTTCGCCGGACGGGAACTGTCGATACAGTGCCGTCAGCCTTAATAAGGCCGGTTTCATGCTCAACCCATCGAAATGAAACGTTTGCCGATTTTGGGGGTATTGCCGCTCTCTCCGATAACGACCTGTTCGCCCACTTTCAAACCATCCAGCACTTCAGCTTGTGTATTGTTAATGCCGATCTTTACCTTGCGAGTGACAACGGTTTTCTTTTTGTCTTTGGTTTCCAGCACTTTGACCTGATAACGGCCATCCTTACCAAGCTCACCCAGCGCCGTCGATGGAATCACGCGCGCGCTTTTTGACTGACTCAGCACAATCGATACTTGCGTAGTCATAGAAATACGCAATTTATTGTCGGGATTAGGAACTTCAAACAAGGCATTGTAATAAACTGGCGCAGCGTTGGCAGCGCCTTTACCTCTGTTATCACCAGAATCGGAACTGATCGAATTAGGGCCGGGTTCAACAATGCGCAGCTTGCCCTGGTAAAGGTGATCAGGTTCGCCCAACATCGAAAAATAGACCGTTTGCTGCGACTTGACCCGAATCACGTCGGCTTCGGATATCAATGCCTTAACCGTCATCGTTTTTAATTCGGCAAGAATGATAATCGTTGGCGCCAACTGCGCGGAATTAACGGTTTGGCCTTGCTTGGTCACGATAGCAACGACTTTGCCTTCCATAGGGGCAATAATTTTGGTATGGCCAAGGTTGAGCTGGGCGGTACTAACCGTGATCTTGGCTTGTTCGATTTGCGCTTTCAACGAATCCTCATCCGCCAATCCGGATTGTAGCGCTGCATCTGCGCTTTCGAAATCGACACGCGAACCGGCTTCTCCCGCTAGCAAATTCTTTTGACGCATAAAAGCTAGTCTGAGCTGGACCAGACTAGCTTGCTTAGAGCGCATTTGCGCCCTTACCTGAATCAACGCCGAATACGCGTTTTCCAGCGCATTTTGTTGCGCTAGCGAATCGATTTCGCCCACTAACTGGCCTTTTTTGACGTCCTGACCGAGAACAACTTTGAGAGATGTAAGCTCGCCCGAGACTTGGGCACCGACGTTAACCTGTTGTAATGCTTCGAGCGTGCCGCTGGCTAGGACAGTATCCTGGATATCGCTGATGGTGACCGGTGCGGTCAAATATTGGGGTGCGATGCTGGGTGTAAAAAAGGAGCAGTAAATAATGAAAATAATTAATAAAAATATGGCTGTTGATACTAAGTAAGCAAAATATTTTTTTTTCGATAGGGGCATGAGTGCATTCAACTGGTTGCCAAGTTACTATTTATTACTAATTTCACACAATATAGGAAAATTATTCTATATTGTGCTGGATTTTTTGTCAGCAAGAAAACCTAAAATATTCCTAAAATGTGAGGCTTAGCAGCAATGGTTATCAACCACACCTGGTCCATTTCCATATTAGTTCAGCTCACATTAGCTGCAATTGAGGCATTACGCTGGAAGTGAGCTGAGATTGTAGCTGTTCAAAAAAAAGGGGGTCAAAAAAATAAATTATACTTTTACAATAGCATATGTTGACATATAAAAAACTATTAAATTTTCCTAAACTATGGCTACATTCTAGGTTTTAAAGAATCCAGCGCATATCAAGCAATTTAGTCGAATCGCTATCCGTTCCGACAAACGCGCTTCGTGCTTTGTTTCGTTCGTGACGCTCGCGGATTCGGTACTTTGGTTGAAATAAATATCAACACGCCCTAGCCAATAAAACCATTTTGCACCTCCTACCAAGATTATTGCTGCAAAACCATGCTGTACATTCATGGTCATTGATCTTTAATTTTCCGCCCCGATTCGGCTATCCTCTCGACCGCACCGCGCACTTCAAACTGCACCCGATCAAATACTACATGGTTAGCATCAAGCAGTTCCAGCGTGTGCCTGCCGGGCCATGGTATCCAATCGAACGCAAGTTGTTGCGCTGGTACTGTGCTAGGTTTGTGCATTTTTTTAGTATTAATCGCTGCCATCGCTGACACCTACAGTAATTTTCCATTTAGTCGCCATGAACCGCTGGTCAAGCCGTCCGCGGCAAAGCGCAAGCGTTGTCGTTCGGGTGAGATATCAGGATCTAGCCCGACTAGCATTCCCGCTGTGGGATAGCGGAGGGCGACGCTGATGTCGTCAGATTTGATGGTAGTGATCGGACTTTGTTGAGTACCTGCCAAAAAATATTCTTTGCACGGTGCTTCGATTTTGTCTTGATAGCGAACTCCCATTCGACCACGCCTTACGACATCGCAGGGATACATTGCCGTGTTTGTGCGCCGGTGACGCCGGAGACGTTCCACATCGGTAAACCGGACGCAGTGCCGACCTAGACAATTGTCGCGCATGTATTTGGACGTGCCGGTTTTGAATGCAGCCCACCCGCGTGGACAACGCACTCTCCAACCCAAAGGTCCGGCTGCGGGCGCTGCGATCTGACAGAATATCGCCAATGATAAAGGTTGCACTGGGGTCCATGACCTTGCGCATGGTTATCGGCGAATCGCTGAGCGCGGTGCACACACCACTGTATCTGCCTCGATTGGCGAGAATGCGATAAGCATTGGTTAGGGCTAGCAAGCTGACATCGGCAATACCTAACGCCAGAATATAGCCTTAAAAATCGCCGGATTCACGAATTTGACATCCAAGGCTTTGCAGGCGGTTGAAAAACGTGGTTGGGGTGACGATCACCAATGTGCGCACGGGCGGGGATATTGAGGGGATGAACCTAGCGCTGTGCGCAAGCTGACCAAACCTTGGAATTGTTTATCGTAATTTTGTGGAATATATAAACCACTGGCGGGGGGGTAAATTGATTGCCGTGTCGTTCAAAATAGGGGCAGCGGTCATCCATTTTTTCTCACTCGCTAGTTCATACAAAAACGGCTTCAAGGTCGAGCCAGCCTGACGCAATGTAACCAAACCATCAACCTCGGCGGCATTAGAAAACGATCCACTGGAACCCACCCATGCCAGCACATCGCCGCTGCCGTTGTCAATGACGATGAATATGAGGACAATGGCACCGTCTTCAATATTGCGTTCGACTAGTGCTGCCATTTGTCGACGTAAAGCGTCATTGGCAAACCGTTGTATCCCCGCATCTAGGGTTGAGGTAATGCTAGGCCGGGTATCTTGAGAAGTTTATCGGCAAGATGGGGTAATTATGGCGCGGTGGTGGTGAGAATGACTTCGGATGTGGTGCCTGTGCGGGTAAGCGCCAACAAGGTAAAGCCGTCTAAGCCTTTGCATTCTTGCGCCGTGCTTTGATCCTTCAGGATACGCGCGAGCGGGCGATGCGTTGGGGTTGTGAATTGAGGCAACTCTGCAATCGCGGCTTCGCGCTGGTTTAAACCGCTGGGATGTTTATCAAATAAGACGCGGGATAAGGCGTGCAAGCCGACTAGTTCACCACAGAAGCTAACGAGATTTAAATAGGCTTCGAGGATTTAGTCTTTGCGCTAACGCTGTTCGAGCAATTGTGACAAGATCACTTACGACATTTTACCTGCATTTGGGCGGTCGATGTTTTTATGCCGTAAATGCGACGTTGTAGCATGGCGGCGAGCAAATCCCAGCTGCGGTTTGGTTCTAATTCGAATAATGCCTCATCGACTGCGGCTAACGCAATTTCAGCACCGGCGGCTGATTTTCTGTTGGGCAGATTGACCTGAACCGTGACTTTGGCTGTGCTGCGGATCGGATAGCTGGGCTGACCTGCTTTGACCGTCAAGGCTAACTGATTGGCAGCGCTGCCGACCATGATTTCGGCAATTACAAATTTGTAAGCGGGCTTGGCTAAATCAACGGTGGCGCTGGGAACTTGATATTCCTTGAGTTCAATCCACCAGTTCAGTGACTCTTTCCAGCTCCAAGATGAGCCGGCGCGCTATCGTTAGGTAAACGTTGGTGAAATTGGACGGTGCTGACGAGGTCGGGATTGATTTTGTTGGTAAACTCTTTGAGAAAGCTTTGCGTACTGGGCCGCTAATCACCCTTAACCGGAATCCGCTCGTGGACGCCTTCGGCTTCGCAATATACATGTTTGAGGATGCTGTCGCTGGTGAATGCGCCGTTTTGTACCAGAGTGAAGATTTACTCCTCATCGATGTTGTCCCGCCTGAAGGATGGGTATAAATGACGGCGAAGCCGCCTGTATTGAATTGGAATACGATTTTGCCACTCACTGCGGCACCGGATAACAAGGTGAATGTTGGCTTGAGCGCAAAGGTACAGCGCGTGCCCGGCGGCACGTCCCGCACAAAATCATAGATCCAGTTTTTATCGTCGGTCCAGCGCCCAATACCGGCTTTTGTGCAACTAATGTCGAACGGCATCGGTGCTTTAGGATCACCAAACTTCACGGCTGTATCAGAAAACTTCACCCGGACTTAACGCACTTGGATGACTTCTCCTTGTGGTGAGAAACTATTGATCCTGGCAAATGGGCACTGTATATGCATTCGGCGACAACAAGAATGCCATTCCTAGTACAAAGCTGTGGGTATAAAACACGCTATTGGTTTTGCTGATCCAAGTAAAGAACTTGAAGACAAAAAAGCAGCTCCAGAAATGTCATGGCGCTTTTCTTTGGTTTTTGTAGTTCTGGCACTTTTTGCATGGATATCCTCAGACTAGGCAAATATGACATCTCAATATACGAGAATATCGCATTTAGTTGCAAGCTATCGATGTAATAGTTATCATTATAAAATTTAAAA
>JACMQE010000115.1 GCA_014377145.1 Glaciimonas sp.
GATCACCAAGGAAGCGCCGAACTATCAGACTGAGTAATCGACGTTACGGATAACTCTTGCGTCTGATATCAACTTTGTGCCACGTGTGGTTTACCTCACGTGGCACTTGTGGTTTTAGAGCATATACACGCGCTCGCTGCATGTTGATTGTTGCAAGCGCAATTGCAGCACTTATTAGTTACCTGGCACAGATGTTTAGCAAATTCAGATTCGGTTTCACATTCAATTTTAAGCTATTTAGGCGCACATCATGCATTCAAAAGTACTCATTCTAGATTTTGGTTCCCAGGTTACACAACTGATTGCACGTCGTGTGCGCGATGCTGGTGTATTTTCTGAGATCTACCCTTACGATGTTTCAGATGAATTTATTCGCAATTACGGCGCTGCTGGCGTGATTCTGTCCGGCGGTCAAAATAGCGTCACCGAAGGCAACACGCCACGTGTACCGCTAGCTATATTTGAGTTGGGTGTGCCGGTATTTGGTATTTGTTACGGCATGCAAGCCATGGCTGAACAACTCGGCGGCAAGGTAGAAATGGGTAAAGTGCGCGAGTTCGGCTATGCTGAAGTGCGTACGTGGGGTCACACCGCGCTACTAAAGGATATCAGCGATTTCGTTACCTCAGACGCGTGCGCAATGCTCAAAGTATGGATGAGCCATGGCGACAAAGTCGATCAACTACCGCCCGGTTTCAAACTGATGGCATCGACACCGAATTGCTCGATTGCCGGTATGGCAGATGAAGAGCGCAAATTCTACGGTGTGCAATTTCATCCAGAAGTGACCCACACGGAACAAGGCGAAGCCATTATCAAGCGCTTTGTAGTCGATATTTGTGGATGTAAACCGGACTGGAATATGCCGGATTACATTACTGAAGCAGTCGAAGCTATTCGTCAACAAGTTGGCACCGACGAAGTGATTCTCGGCTTATCTGGCGGCGTTGATAGCAGTGTTGCCGCGGCGTTGATTCATCGCGCAATTGGCGATCAATTAACCTGCGTATTCGTCGATCATGGGTTACTGCGTCTTGATGAAGGTAAAATGGTCATGGAAATGTTTGCCGAAAATCTTGGCGTAAAAGTCCTCCGGGTCGATGCCACGGCGCAATTTATGGGACATCTCGATGGCGTAACCGACCCAGAGGTCAAACGTAAAATTATCGGCCACGAATTCGTAGATGTGTTCCAAGTCGAATCCGTCAAATTAAAAAATGCCAGATGGCTAGCGCAAGGAACGATTTATCCCGACGTCATCGAAAGTGCTGGCAAAGGTAAAAAGGGCGCGACCATCAAGAGTCATCACAACGTTGGCGGTTTACCAGAAACATTGAATCTGAAATTGCTCGAACCCCTGCGTGAACTCTTCAAAGATGAAGTTCGCAAACTAGGCATCGCCTTAGGTCTCCCACACGCAATGGTCTACCGTCATCCATTCCCCGGTCCCGGCTTAGGTGTACGGATTCTGGGTGAAGTTAAAAAAGAATTTGCTGACCTGTTACGTCGCGCAGACGCAATTTTCATCGAAGAACTGCGTAATACTAGATATGAAAATGATCAGTCCTGGTACGACAAGACCAGTCAGGCATTCGCCGTATTTTTGCCAGTCAAATCAGTTGGCGTGATGGGTGATGGACGCACCTACGAATACGTGGTCGCATTACGTGCGGTACAGACCCAAGATTTCATGACAGCTCAATGGGCACATTTGCCGTACGAATTGCTCGGTCGTGTATCGAACCGCATCATCAACGAAGTGCGCGGTATCAATCGCGTGGTGTATGACATTTCAGGGAAACCGCCAGCTACGATTGAATGGGAATGATTTGGCGATAAGTAATCGCTAGCATCAAATAGCATGAAACACCCCACAGCCCGCTTATTCGCGAGCTTTTTTGTTGCGGGCCGCATCAACTGGCAAACTTTTGCAGCGTCAAGTAGCTATTTTCTATGGTATTTCTAATGGTATTGTTTTTAGCGATACCATTAGAAATACCATATTCTTATTTTTTGCATACTTATGGTATAAAAATTCGATGTATTATTGATTTTAAAAGGTATTTCTTCATAGAATGGCAATCTTAAGATCATGGTATTTTTAACTAAAAAGGATAGAACCCTTCCTCATTGATACCAAGTTTCGTAATTTGAAGCCTTTGGAAAAAATTTATAAAGTTAATGACCGTGATGGTCTTTATGTCGCAGTGTCATCAGCAAGATCTACCTCATTCCGCTATAACTATTCAATTAACAGCAAACACTGAGTTTCTTTCAATATGACGTTGGCGGCATTACTTTGTCTCACATCGGCCGTTGTCATGGCGATCGCATGCAGCAAAACTTGCGTACCAACAACGCTATTTGCCGAAGTTTTTTCTTTCTCGCGCTTTCTAGCATTAGCTTCTGGAATTGCTTTTCGCTTATATCAGTTGTATAGCATTTCTTTTCATCCATCCAACCTCCGGATCTACACATAAAACGTAATAAGATTTCGAATAATTTTTTAGGAATTTTAACGAAGCTATGAAGCTCTGTGCGTACTTCGACGCTGAAATAGGTTGCTGTGGGGGCTAAAAGCGCTCTGAAAGGGTCTATAGAGATAGAGCGAATATTTTCACTAGGCGTTTCTAGATATAGTGTCAAAAAGCATAATTTTATAGCAATAATAATGTGTTTCTAAGGTTTTTGATTTAAATGATAACTTATTACAATTCACTGCCATGAAGTCAAATTGCTGCTGGAACAGCTTTATTTTTCTTTTGATGTATTAACGACCATACTGTCATTCATTAATGTAGTCTGAGACAACTTTGGGTAAGTCCTCATAGGAAGAACATTTATCCGATATTGGCTATATCCGTATTACAGGTTAGATCATCGCCATAATCGCTTATCAGGAACAGGAAAATAACATGCTGTAAATACGTAAAAGCGCTGAACGCGGCGGGGCCGATCAGTGCTGGTTGCAATCAAAACATACATTCTCGTTTGGACAGTATCAAGATCCATAGCAAAATGGCTTTGGGCCGTTATTGGTGATTAACGAAGCGGGTTGCGCCAGGGGTAGGGTTTGGTAACCATCACATGCCACCGTGACATGGAAATCATTTCCTACGTGCTAGATGGCGCGCTGGAACACAAAGACAGCCTGGGGAATGGCGCGATATCACGCTACGGCGATGTTCAGCGCATGAGTGCGGGCACCGGCGTGTACCATAGCGAATTCAACAACTCACCAACAGCGCCATTACATTTCTTACAAATCTGGCTAGCGCCGAACGTTAAAGACATTCCTCCTAGATATGAAGAAAAGCATTTCACCCCAGCATCCAAGCAAGGCCAGTTGCGACTGATTGCCTCATCCGATGGTCGTCAAAATACGGTATCGGTTCATCAGGATGCCAGTATTTATGCTGCGATTTTAGATGCAGGCGATTATATTTCGTATGCATTAACTGCTGTCGTAATACTTACGTCCACGTGATACGCGGGACGATTACAGTCAATAGCAAAACGCTTAAGGCTGGCGACGCGCTGAAATTGACTGATGAGTTAGTCGCATTGATTGATGCAGATGCGGCTGACTTAGGTGTTGCTCTTCGATTTGCCTTATTAATGTGCTTACGGTATCGGACTTTATTGCTTAAGTATTATCATCTTTATGCATATAGAAGGAATGGCAATAGGCAAACTGGTATTGATCAGTGTGATTTCTCGTTCTCGTAGTACGATGACCCCATTAATTACAGCCTGAATGATTTAATTTTTTGGCAAGGCACGTCGTGAATGACGTGCTTCTTTACATTTGGAGTAACGTATCTATCTAATGAGCACCCACATCACACCAAGTAACGCTGCTATCGCCCAAATCCACGAAACACTGGAATATATCACCTCTTGCGAACTGCCAACGCCATGGGCGACGTTCCAGTTACATGCATTTATTGATCATCCATCCCGCAAAGAACATTTAGCCATGGTATTAGGCAATGTCGATAACGGCTTGCCTATATTGGTGCGTATCCATTCCGAATGCCTGACCGGCGATGCGCTATTTAGCCAGCGCTGTGATTGCGGCGCGCAGCTAGAAGGTTCGCTCCAGAAAATTGCGGCCGAAGGTCGTGGTGCGGTACTCTATTTACGCCAGGAAGGTCGTGGAATTGGCCTACTCAACAAAATTCGTGCTTACCGAATTCAGGATTCAGGTGCCGATACTGTCGAGGCAAATCAACAGCTGGGTTTTGCAGATGATTTACGCCACTACTGCATGTGTCAGCCAATGCTACAACATCTAGGTATTAAGACACTGCGCCTGATGACTAATAATCCGCGCAA
>JACMQE010000116.1 GCA_014377145.1 Glaciimonas sp.
ATGATGCGCGCCGGCATGATTAAACGTCTCGGCTCGGGTATTTATACTTATATGCCGATGGGGTTACGCGTTATTCGTAAGGTCGAAAACATCGTGCGCGAAGAAATGCATCGTTCTGGTGCTATAGAATTATTGATGCCCGTTGTACAACCGGCCGAGCTGTGGCAAGAAACTGGTCGTTGGCAAAAGTACGGTGATGAACTGATGCGCATCAAAGACCGCCATGGTCGCGATTTTATTATTCAGCCAACTTCAGAAGAAGTAATTACTGATATTGCACGTACTGAGTTGCGTTCTTATCGCAAACTTCCGGTAAATTTTTACCATATTCAGACCAAGTTTCGCGACGAACGCCGCCCTCGTTTTGGTTTGATGCGTGGTCGTGAATTTACGATGAAGGATGCTTATTCTTTTGATCGCGATCTGGATGGTCTGAAAAAATCCTATCAAACAATGTACGATACTTATATTCGGATTTTCAATCGTTTTGGTCTGCAATTTCGCCCCGTCGCTGCCGATAATGGTGCCATTGGTGGTACTGCTTCCCACGAGTTTCATGTGATCGCCGCCACTGGTGAAGACGCGATTGTGTACTGTCCTACCTCTGAGTACGCGGCAAATATGGAAGCTGCTGAAGCATTGGCGGTCGATGTTAGCCGTGCCGTTCCGACTCAGGCCTTGACCAAAACTGCTACACCTGGCAAAGCTAAATGCGAAGCGGTAGCGGAATTGTTAAATATTCCATTGAGTGCTACGATTAAATCGGTCATTCTGACGGTTGAGAAAGCAGCGACCGAGAAAAAGCTTGCATCGAAGGAAGTCTGGCTGCTGATGGTGCGCGGCGATCATGTACTTAACGAAATCAAAGCCAACAATATTCCTGGCCTGACTGGATATCGATTTTCTACTGAAGAAGAAATCATTGAATGGTTCGGTGCGCCACCAGGTTATCTAGGGCCAATCAATACCAAAAAGTCCATCACCGTTGTTGCTGACCGCACTGTCGCCAACATGCATGACTTTGTCTGCGGTGCGAATGAGGTGGACTTTCATTTGGTGGGTGTAAATTGGGGGCGCGACTTGTCGGAGCCTTTAGTTTTTGATATCCGTAATGTTATTGAGGGTGATCAATCGCCGGATGGTAAAGGAATATTGGCGATTCAGCGCGGGATTGAAATTGGTCACGTGTTTCAGCTTGGTACTGCTTATTCTGAAGCGATGAACGCTACCTTTCTAGATGAAAATGGTAAGCCGCAGCTATTGCAAATGGGTTGTTATGGCATCGGTATCACGCGTATTTTGGGTGCTGCGATTGAGCAGAATTTTGATGATAAGGGCATCATTTGGCCGACTGCGATTGCACCCTTTGAAGTTGTGCTCTGTCCTATGGGTTATGATCGCAGCGAAGCGGTCAAAACTGAAACCGATAAACTCTATGACGCATTAAAAGCCGCTGGTGTCGATGTGATCCTCGATGACCGTGGCGAACGTCCCGGTGCAATGTTTGCTGATTGGGAACTGATTGGGGTCCCGCATCGGGTTGTGGTGGGGGACCGTGGCTTGCAAGATGGTCATCTCGAATACCAGGGACGTCGCGATACTGAGGCGATTAGTGTGCCTTTGGCTGAAATGGTGAACTTTGTTAAAGTACGTTTAGTCGCCTGATCTGGCTGCATGGCGATTGCCTATTTGCTTTTCCAGCATTAAAGTCGAGAGAATTGTATTAAATGAGTGTAATTTTTTCTTCTTTGGATATTATTTCCTCGGAAGTTAGGTTTGCCAGATGTATATTTCCGAGGAGTTTTACTTGCATTCAATAGGCCGCTTTTTTCGTTGATTCTCTGGTTGTCGGTTGTGTTGTTGCTAGCTAGCAGTATGGTACAGGCTGGTAATCAAAAAGAGGAGGCAATGGCCGATTCAGTGCGGTTAGCGCTGTCTCGGACAGTCAGTGATGATCGACCGTCCAAGCCGCAGTTTGCGGATATTAATCAGCGTATTCAGTATCTGTACTGAATTGTGGAAATGTCGAAGCATCTCAAAAAGAAATTTCTCGATGCCCAGATGCGTACTGAGTTTCTGGAAACGACTTGGTATGAGTCCAAGCGAGCCGGTCTTGATCCTGCTATGGTATTGGGTTTGATTTAGGTGAAATCAGCGTTTCATAAATACGCCATGTCTAGCGTTAGCGCACAGGGTTTGATGCAGGTGATGCCGTTTTGGACACGAGCGATTGGGGATGCTGATGGTAGGAAGCTATTCAACATATAAACTAATCTGCGTTACGGTTGCTCGATCTTGCGAATGTATCTGGATATAGAACAAGGTATCTTTATCTGGCACTGGGCCGTTATAACGGTAATCGGGGTCGTCTGGAATATCCTAATGCGGTTACAGGCTACCTGGAAACGATGGGAGTTTAATCAAACCCCGATCAAAACCACTGTAGTGGTACATTAAGGTCTATTTTATAGATGGGTGAGTCCAGTTGATTGAGCCATTTTTCTTTTGGCCTGAGTCGGCTTGTTGGGGGTTTCTGAGACTTCGGTTGTAGGTAGTAAGCGTGTTGAACGCTCACAGCCTAAACTTTAGCCGTGTATTTCGGTAAATTTTTTCAAGGCGTATCTGATTTTCGAAATACCCTGCATCACTGAATCGTTAAGGTAAGGAAGCGCCCAATAAGAACTAGCTTGCGGTTTACATCCCAGGATCCAGAAACAAAAAACCCCGCACAATGCGGGCGTTTTTGTTTAGCACTTAAGTTAATCTAGTCAAGCTTAGCCAAGCTAGACCTTAAACATTACTCAAGTGATTTGAAATGAGCTTATTCATTTCAAACATAGACACTTGTTTTTTGCCGTCAAAGATAGCTTTCAACTTTTCATCAGCATCGATGTTGCGCTTGTTTTCTGGATTTTGCAGATTGTGCTTCTTGATGTATTCCCAAACTTTCTTTGTAACTTCAGTACGCGGCAGCGGATCGGTACCGACTACAGCAGCTAGAACATCTGATGGTTTCATTGGCTTCATGAATGCTGCGTTAGGCTTGCGTGCTGGCTTGTCTGCTGCTACCGCAGCTGCTTTTGCTGTTGCTGCTTTTTTTGATGCGGGTTTAGCGAGAGGGGGGGTTTCTGGAACTACTGGTTTTTTTGCTGTGGTCATCTTTAAGCCTCCTTGAAGAAGAGAGTGTGGAAAATGCGTCAATTACGTATCGCTTATATTGGTGCGGTTTTCTCAGTGACGCAAGTGTTTTTTATGGCTTTTGCCGGATTTTATGAATGATGTTTAGGCATCCTCAAATACACCGCCTTTTCATAGCGCGATACAGATATCAATAAAAGAGCGATATTTTCCGCAAGTTTTATATTGCCCACTAATTAATTTCAATCACTCTAAAAAACACATAAAAAGACTAAAATCCTTATTAATTAAGGAGTTATGCCCTATTTCCTACATTGAGCTCCGCATAAAGTTTCTTTGATCCAAAATGTGGCACACATTTATTTCAAGCCGGGCATCATGCTTTTCATGCTTCGCATCATTTTCATCATTCCACCACCCTTGAGTTTTTTCATCATTGATTGCATTTGGCCAAATTGCGACAACATTCGGTTAACTTCCTGCACCTGTACACCAGCACCAGTAGCAATCCGTCGTTTACGGGAAGCTTTTATCAGTTCCGGTTTGGCGCGTTCTTGGACAGTCATGGAGTTGATTATTCCTTCCATGCGGCGGACTGATTTTTCTGCTTGATCCATATTTGCACCACCAGCGGCTTGCTGGAATTGTGCTGGCAGCTTATCTAGTAAGCTCAACATGCCACCCATTTTCTTCA
>JACMQE010000117.1 GCA_014377145.1 Glaciimonas sp.
AAACATTTTATACCAGCACCGGTTATTGTATCACCCCAGTAGCAGGACTGATCCAGCCACCAGCATCGTTACGTGCAGATCCTCACGAGGTAGCCGAGATTTTTGAAGTCCCGTTAATTTTTTTAATGAATGGCCTGAATCATCAGTTGCACACTTTCGATTTCTTGGGGCGCGACAGCAGCTATGCTACGCAACTTATTTCACCTGCTTCGTGTGTAACGAAGATAGGTACGCCTTGCCGGGACAATTTGCGTAAGTCTTACCCATGCCACTTGCCTTGGCTAGTTATTTCTGTGTTCCTTAATTCGGCCGAATCAATCGCTTTCACTTTGTTATACTGGGCCTGGTCGACCAGATATATTTAAAAAGTCATCTTTTGCAACAGCAAAGAGCGAATAAATGCCATTAAATGTCGGACAAATTTGATTCTGTCTCTAACCTGCGCTATCGTATAGTCTATGTATAAAACAAGATTTATTGACTTTTAAGGCTGGTTGATGACTTTTCTTTCTATTCTGTTTGCATTGCTAATAGAGCAACTCAAACCGCTCCGTGCGGATAACCCCGTCTATACACGGGTCAAGCACTTCGCCCTTAGGATGGAAGTCTGGCTCAACGCAGGACAAGCTCGGCATGGCCGTCTCGGCTGGTTTTGTATGATGCTGGCCTTGATGATGCCAACCGCATTGATCTACTGGTTATGTGTGCATATCGGTGCGTGGGCTGCATTTCTTTGGAATATTCTGATTGTTTATCTGACTCTTGGCTTTCGGCATTACAGCCATTATTTCACTTCAATTCAGCTGGCATTAAATACCGGCGATGATGCCACTGCGCGTAGCTTATTGGCTGAGTGGACCAAGCAAGATACGACCGATATGGAAGTCGGCGAGATTTCTCGGGTTGCGGTAGAAAAGGCGTTGATCATCACTCACCGTAATGTGTTTGGCGTATTTTTCTGGTTTTTGATGCCTCTGGGGCCTGCGTGTGCGGTAATGTATCGAATTGCCGAGTACTTGGCTCGGGCATGGAATGAGCCGGATCACATGAGAAATGAAGAATTTGGGCGTTTTGCGGCGCAGGCTTTCTACTGGATAGACTGGATTCCAGCGAGATTTACTGCCGCAGCTTTTGCCGTAGTCGGCAATTTTGAAGATGCTATTTTCGCCTGGCGCAATTTTGCGAATCGCTGGAAAAATAAAACGGACGGCATTATCCTTTCCTCTGGCGGTGGTGCGATGGGTGTGCTGCTGGGAACGCCGGACAAAAATGCAAGCGCTTTTCTGCCTATTGATACCGCTACCATCGATTCGACCGGCATTGAAACCGATAGCCCGCCAGGTGATGCGCCAACGCCGCGCACCCTGCAAAGCACAGTGGGTCTGGTCTGGCGCGCATTGTTGCTCTGGATGTTTTTATTATTACTTATTTCGGTCACAGTCTGGTTAAGATAAGTTATTTTTTAATTAATATTAACCTATCGATTCAATATTCTTATATAAGATATAATATGCAAGAATTAATCGTACAATTGGCGATTAGATTCACAGCTCATTTAAGTAAATAATGACTTGAGCGCGGCGGTGAGTAGCATGTAAATAGCAAGTTTGATCAATCTTTTTAATTACATAGAATCCTAGCTTTCATCTCACGAAGGTGTTTAGCACATGTTTGCAGGACTTACGCAAAATTGCTCTACGGCGTTAAGCTATCGATAGCTCGAATCATCTGTGCTGCCTTCTTTAGCTGGGTCGAACGATTGTGCAGCGCGATGTCCTGTTTTCGACCTGAAGGCAGGGGCGGGCGGAATGCCCACTTACAGTACTCACCGTATGTTCGACGAGCCTTGTTAAAAGGTGTGGGTTCGGTTGTCGTAAATGAAGATTTACGCGAGATTGAGCCTCTGGCATATCATTTTTTCGTCAATTTTGCCAAAGATAATGATTTGTAAATCGTGCATGCTTGCTTGTTGCCCGATGTCGATCACACCACTAAATAATCACCGAAATCGTCCTAATCTGTGGTCAGGAACGGCAATATGCAAGTTTAATCTCGGCCTTAATAAGAAGCATTCGCTCAGTGCAGTAGAATCCTCAAAAAAACATCTCTACATAATACTAATACGAAAAAAAATAGCGATATGGCGTTTTCTATCAAAAGTCCATGTATTATTTCATGATTGCAAGCTGTGGATCGGAATGTTTCTAGGTAGCAAGCTATTCTTTGTACCTATTGCGTCCTTACCAGAACTGCTACTTAATCAGGTTAGCACGCTTACTAGATTGATCGGTATGCGATATTTGGAACGCTAAAAAATGCAAACCGATTTTAGGTAGAGTCTCAATACCCAACTGCGCGCTGTGGTGCATGGCTTCGAAGACGTCTTATACAAATGCGTACGATTTGTAGTTGTGGTCCGCGTTAAGTCAGCATGCAGGCGTCCTACCTTACTTTTGGAGCTAAAGATGACCCTCACCAGAACCGAGCATGATACCTTTGGGAATATACAAGTACCGATCGAACGAATATGGGGCGCGCAGACGCAACGCTCGCTTACTCATTTTCATATTTCGACTGAACGTATGCCAACCGAATTGATAAGGGCGCTGGCCTATGTCAAACAAGCCTGCGCCCAAGTCAATCTGGATCTTGGAAAATTAGCAGCCCCAAAGGCCGACGCGATCATGCGTGCAGCAGAAGAGGTCATTCTCGGCAAGCATCCTGATGAATTTCCATTGGTAATCTGGCAGACTGGCTCTGGAACCCAGAGCAACATGAACATGAATGAGGTGCTGGCAAATCGTGCCTCTGAGTTGCTCGGCGGTAAACGCGGCGAAGCGCGATTGATTCATCCAAACGATGTCGTCAACCTAAGTCAATCATCGAATGATATTTTCCCCACCGCGCTGCATGTTGCCGCTGTCATGGGCATCAGTGAAGGGTTGCTACCCGTATTAAAGGCTTTGCGCGCCACATTGCAGCAAAAGTCGTCGGTCTTTGCCGATATCGTTAAAATTGGCCGCACCCATTTACAAGATGCGACACCGCTCACACTAGGCCAGGAATTTTCTGGCTATGTAGCACAACTTGATTTCGCTGAACACATCATCACCTCGGCATTAGATGGCTTATACCCACTTGCTGCTGGCGGTACAGCAGTTGGCACAGGTATGCATGCCGATCCCGAATTTGGTATCCGCGTTGCTGCCTCACTGAGTAAATCACTAGACGTACCGTTTTGTACCGCAAAAAATAAATTCGCTGCGCTTGCTGCACACGATGGTGTAGTTGCCGCTCACGGCGCATTAAAGACATTAGCTGCTGCCCTGATGAAGATTGCAAATGATGTGCGCTGGATGGCTTCTGGACCGCGTTCTGGGTTGGGTGAAATTAGCATTCCAGAAAATGAACCTGGCAGTTCGATTATGCCCGGAAAAGTCAATCCGACCCAATGCGA
>JACMQE010000118.1 GCA_014377145.1 Glaciimonas sp.
CTTTTTTACTGGATATTTTTTAATTAGTTTATCTTTTGAAAAGTTTTTCTCATGTCTGATCTATTTAAAGGAGCGCTTACGCCACCGCTGGCGGAGGCGCTCCGTCCTACAAAACTCGAAGATATGATCGGCCAGAGCCATTTGCTCGGCTCTGGCAAGCCATTGCGTCTGGCGTTTGAATCTGGCAAGCCGCATTCGATGATTTTGTGGGGACCACCGGGCGTAGGGAAAACCACATTGGCACGCCTGACGGCGAATGCTTTTGCATGTGAGTTCATTGCGCTGTCAGCGGTATTCTCTGGTGTCAAGGATATTCGGGCCAGGATAGAGTGCGCAAAGCAAAATCTGGCGATGGGCAAGCACACCATCCTATTTGTGGATGAGATTCATCGTTTCAATAAATCACAGCAGGATGCGTTATTGCCGTATGCAGAATCTGGATTAGTCACGTTTATTGGTGCAACAACCGAAAACCCTTCGTTTGAGGTCAATTCAGCGTTACTTTCAAGGGCGCAAGTGTATATTTTGCAAGGGTTAACTGAGGAAGAATTAAAGCAACTACTAAGCCGTGCGCGCGAGCGCGTGCTGTCCCATTTGCAGTTTGATGATGCAGCGGTTGCTACCTTGATTGGCGATGCCAGGCGACTTCTAAATTTGCTGGAACAATGCAGTGCTGGCATCAAAGCGTTTGGCAGGATCCAAGTCACGTCTGCATTTTTGCAGGATGCATTGATGCTGAATACGTGCCGTTTTGATAAAGACGGTGACAATTTTTATGATCAGATTTCTGCCTTGCATAAATTGGTGCGTGGCTCTAATCGAGATGCCGTACTTTACTGGTTATGCCGCATGCTTGATGGTGGTGCAGACGCCAAATATCTTTCGCGCCGCATCGTGCGTATGGCATGGGAGGACATTGATCTGGCTGACCCATGTGCGATGCAAATTGTCAATGATGCGGGTCACTACTTATGAGCGTTTAGGCTCGCCTGAAGGTGAGCTGGCGCTTGGACAAGCTGTTATCTATTTGTGGCCATCGCGGCGAAAAGCAATCCCGGTTGCAACGCTTTTAATCAGGCCATGGCATTCGTCAAGCATGATAAATCGCTTGAAGTGCCGGTTCACCTTCGCAATGCGCCGAATAAGCTGATGAAAGAGTTGGGTTATGGACATGCTTATCGCTATGCAAATGATGAACCCAACGCTTATGGTGCCGGAGAGACTTATTTGCCCGATGATATGAAGGAACCGGGCTGGTACGCTCCGGTGCCTAGAGGAATGGAGGTAAAAATTGCGGAAAAACTGACTTGGTTAAGTGATCTCGACAAGAAAACACGCGGGGAATAATGTTTAAAATATTTCTATCGCCAAATGCCTTTTCATTCTGCTGGTCGGATTTTTTTGGTACATAGGAACAAACTTTGCGTATGGCTATGGGAAGAATTTTAGTATGACTACAATTTTTCTCATTTTACAAAATATTACTGTTGTAATAACAAATGACCTACAACGATCTAAAAGTAAAAGTCAGAACAATTGCGCTTCAAAGTCGCCGTACACTGTTCGTGGATGGTTAAACAGCCTGTTTCCAGAAGGCCGTGTCAATGCTACCGAGAATGAAGTGCGACTATGATGTTTCTTGGAGTTGTTTAACGGAATACCGTCGCATGACACGTCAAGCGGTACTACTAACTTTGTTTAAAACAGACGTAGCATGATTACGCAAATTATTTGTAACCACTGAGACGTCGAAAATCAATAACACTGAATACGCGATATACAATTCAAAGAGGATGCCCATCACATCAGAAAAGATGTTTTGCGGCTAATCTCAGTTTGATTCACCGCACTACGCTCAACCTGATTCCTATCGAGATCAGCGGCAAATCTTTCGGTTGTTAGCGGACCGGTCAAATACAAACGTTTATTCACGGTTTTGCCCGATAGCTGAGGGCATTTTGAAGTTCACCATGCCATCTTGATATAAATCAAAACTGGTGGTCGCATGAAGGCGACGGAATGGTTTTTGTACTTAGCAGGCAAGTCGAATAGACGATAGGTCATTATAAATACGTGCTGAATGTCGGCGATAGCTTTCATTTCGACGGTAATATGCCGCACCAGGTCGATGCCTTGCCACATGCCAGTCAACTGGCTGAATCTTTGTGGGCAGACACAATAGAACTTTTCTATACTCTGGATGAGCCTGACGTAAAAGAAAAAACGAGCAGCAACAACGGTAGACTCCTGCATGGAACCAAATTTTCTTTTGTAGGCATGAATTTTTCTCGACCCAGATCACTACGCTGCTTTACTAATTTATACCAATAAGTTGCTTCACTAAATTTGCATTATTTAAAGCTATAGATTGAGAAACGGCATGTTCGAAAGCACACAGTACTCTGAACGCCATCACAGGTTGCGTCAGCAATTTTCATCTGGATTACTCTTGATTCTGGGGAATAGCCACGCCTCGATCAACTATCCGCATAATCATTATTGGTTTCGTCAGGACTCTTCGTTCACCTATTTTTTCGGATTGAATGAAGCTGATATTGCGGATGTGATTGATATCGATGGCGGTGACGATATTCTGTTTGGCGATGATCCGGATATACAAGAAGTTGTGTGGGCAGGGCAGCAATCATTGTTGTTAGTAGAGCGTGAAAAAACGGTCAATGTTAGCACAGTAAAGCCAATTAGCGCAATGAGCAAGATTGTCGTCGCGGCCCGCAGCAAGCAGCGCATGATTCACTATTTACCAGCTTATCGTGGTGAGTCGATTTTGGTGCTGTCACGCCTTTTTGAGGCTACGCCAGAGCAAGTTGAAGCTGGTATTTCGCCGGACTTAATTGCGGCGAAATACCAGCTTGCGTGAAATAAAGGGGAAAGAAGAAATCGTCGAAATGGAACGGACCTTAACGATCATCAAAGAAATGCATATATTGGCAATGCGGCAATCCAAGCCGGGTAAATTCGAATACCAAGTATTCGGGATGATTGAGGGCATCATGCGTAGTCACGATTTGCAGGGCGCTTATCCTGTCATTTTCACCAGACACGGCGAGATATTACATAACCGCGGACACACGCAACAACTGATCGCCGGTGATTTAGTGGTAAACGATTCAGGTGTTTCCAGTGCCTTAGGCTATGCTTCTGACATTACGCGCATGATTCCCGTAAGTGGAAAATTCAGCGCGCGCCAACGTGTTATCTACAACATCGTTTTAGCTGGATAGAAAAGTGCCATTGCTGCCATCGGCCCGGGGGTGTCATACCTTGCTCTCCATAAACTGGCAGGGTTGGTGATAGTAAATAGCTTGTCCGTGCTTGGGGTTTTTAAGAGCGATCCACAGCAGAGTGTGGATTCGGGGGCTTACGCAATTTGTTTCCCGCATGGACTTGTTCATCAGATTGGTCTTGACGTGCATGACATGGAGGGGCTGGGTGAAATCGCTGTTGGCTACGATGTCAACGTTAGCCGGAGTCATTTTTGGGTTGCGTAATTTACGTCTAGCAAAGCCATTACGGGCTGGCATGGTCCTCACGGTTGAGCCTGGA
>JACMQE010000119.1 GCA_014377145.1 Glaciimonas sp.
GCTGGGCGTGTCTTTTGTGCTGCATGCTGTGCCCTTGACGGTTCGTTTCGTTGACCCCGAAAGCTTCAACCGCGTCTTCCAGGACACACCGCTTGAAGTCATTCTGGTCAATGCCAATACGCAAGAACGCCCGGTCAAAGCGCAGGCGATTGCGCAAAGCTCAATGGCTGGCGGTGGTGATGCAGACGCGGGAAGAGCCACCACGTTTTTACCTGCTTCAGAGCTGTCAGCCCTGGGTGATGCCACTGTAGACACCAACCGCAAGATGGATACGCTGCAAGAGCAGCAAACCATTCTTTTAGCGCAGTTGAAGAAACAATTGGCCCTGTTGCCGGCTCCAGACCCCAACAACCCAAGCAGCAGCCCGGAAGTCCAGGCGCAAGAGGAAAAACGACGCCAACTCAGTAAATTATTGGGTGAAATTGAGCGTCGCATCACACAAGAAAACGAGCGCCCCAAGAAACGCTACATCAGCCCGGCAACGCGGGAAGAGGTTTACGCGGTCTACTATGACCAGTTGAGACAAAAAATTGAAGCCAAAGGGACGGTCAATTTTCCTGAAGCGGCGGGGAAAAAGCTCTATGGTCAACTCACCATGATTTTGACGGTGAACCATGATGGCCGCATTCTGGCGAGCGAAATTGTGCAAGGTTCTGGCAACTTGACACTAGACCGGCGCGCCCAAGCCATTGCCAACAGTGCGGGGCCATTTGGTGTCTTCAATGCCGCGATGCGGAAAAAAGCAGATCAGATCGTCCTGGTTTCACGCTTCAAGTTCACCCGTGATGATGAGCTTAAGACCAAGTTGACCAGTCAATAAGCCATGAAATCTGTACGACGAGTTTTGCTGCTATTGATACTCTCGGCACTGCTTTTGCAGTTCTTTTTTGTCCTAAAAATTGCCATGATGACGATGGTTGCACCTCAATCAACCAGTTTCCAGCGCTCAGAAGTTTGGCGTATTGTCCTTCAGCAGGGACGGCTTCCCTGGCGGCAAGAATGGGTGAACTACAACAACATTTCAATGAACCTGAAACGGGCAGTCATTGCTTCCGAGGATGGCGACTTTGTCAACCATGACGGCGTTGAATGGGAGGCCATTGAGCAAGCTTGGCAAAAAAATGCCAAGGCTCAAGATCTGGCAGAAAAAAAACTGAAAAAAGCACCACCGGGCAAAGTGTCTGCTAGCAGTTCAAACATCGTAGTAAAAGCACCCAAGATTGTAGGTGGCTCAACCATCAGCCAGCAGCTAGCCAAGAATCTCCTTTTATCAGGAGAACGCACTTTGCTGCGAAAAGGGCAAGAATTTCTTTTGACACAATTGCTTGAAATGATGCTGAGTAAGCAAAGAATCCTGGAAATATATTTAAACAGCGTCGAATGGGGTGAAGGCGTCTTCGGCGCTGAAGCTGCAGCGCAGCATTATTTCCGAAAATCCGCCAAACAACTGACAAGCTATGAGGCGGCTCGTTTAGCGGTTATGCTGCCTAGACCTAAATATTTTGAAAAACTATCAGCATCCGGCTATCTGGCTAACCGCTCAACCTTGATCGTTGCACGTATGAATGATGCTGAAGTACCTTGATGCAAATTCAATGACTATTTTGAGTTTCTAAACAAGAATATGATGCGAATCATTGGCATTGACCCAGGTCTACGTACGACAGGTTTTGGCGTAGTAGACAAAGACGGTGCAAAAATAACTTATGTTGCTAGCGGAACCATAGCGACAGCCCACATAGATAAGGGTGACTTACCTGCCCGTTTGAAAGTATTGTTTGAGGGAGTCAAAGAAGTTGTAACCCGATATCAGCCAGATGTTGCTTCTGTGGAGATCGTTTTTGTGAATGTCAATCCACAATCAACCTTGCTTCTGGGTCAAGCTCGGGGGGCATGCATTGCGGCTCTGGTGTCCAGTAATCTCATCGTTTCAGAGTACACGGCGCTGCAGATGAAACAGGCGATTGTGGGTTACGGACGCGCCGAGAAGGCGCAAGTGCAAGACATGGTCAAACGACTCTTGAACTTACCCGCTTTACCTGGTCAAGATGCTGCAGATGCGCTGGGCCTCGCAATAACACATGGTCATGCTAGTGAATCATTTGGGAAACTGGCCGCTGCTGCATCCACGCAACGGCGAACCTCAGCCATGTATAAAGCAGGAAGAAGCTACTGAATTCAAGCACAGCAATCATGCTTTCAGATGCGCTGCAAAATCAAAATTGTAAAAAAAATAAAAGCGATGCCTAAAGTGATTTTCAAGGTGGTGAGTCCAATTTTTTTGTATTTTTGTTGCCCTGTAAAGGCATAGAAAACGAATAAGCCCGCGCATGCCAAAAGTGACATCAGCATGACCCAGCGAAATAGCAGCATCATTTATCCTTCAAACTTACCAAGCAGTCGCAAGCTGTGAATAACCACTTGGCGCGATTTTTTCATTTTCAAAAGTCACCATGTCATACGCACCCTTTTGCGCCAACAAGGTTCTTAATAATTTGTTGTTGAGTGCATGTCCTGAACGAAATGCACTGTATGAGGTCAGCAACGGACGACCTATTAAATACAAATCACCCATAGCATCCAGAATTTTGTGCTTTACAAATTCATCGCCGTAACGCAGACCTTCCGCGTTGAGCACCTTGTAATCGTCCATGACAATAGCGTTATCCAAACCACCGCCAAGTGCAAGCCCATTGGCACGCATCATTTCCACGTCCTTCGTAAAACAAAATGTGCGTGCCCTCGCAATATCACGGGCATAGGAATCAATGCTCAGGTCAAACTCAACACGTTGCCCTGTTGAATCCACGGCGACATGTGCAAAGTCAATTTCAAAACTTAGTTTGTAGCCGTGGTACGGATCAAGCCTTGCCCACTTAAGTGATGCACCCTCACCTTCGGTAACAATCACGGGTTGGAGAATACGAATGAATTGTTTGGCGGCCTTCTGAACCTCAACTCCTGCACTTTGCAACAAAAATACAAATGCAGCTGAAGATCCATCGAGAATGGGAACCTCTTCGCCGGTGATATCGATATATAAATTATCAATTCCCAAGCCAGCGCAAGCTGACATCAAATGCTCAACCGTCTGAACTTTGATGCCATTCACTGAAATCGTAGAAGCTAATCGTGTGTCAGTCACTGACCGCGCAGAAACAGGTATATCAACAGGCTCCGCCAAATCTATTCTACGAAAAATAATTCCAGTTCCAGGCTGTGCTGGGCGTAAAGTAAGCTCAACTCTTTGCCCACTATGCAACCCCACCCCCACCGCGCGGATAAGCGTTTTAATTGTTCTTTGTTCTAACATTGGTCAATTTTATTACCGCCTGCTAGAGTTTGCACCCTAGCAAGCGCATAGATTCATTCAGATTTAATCAGCTTGTTTACGCAAAAAAGCTGGTATCTCAAAATCACCCATGCCTCCAGAGGACAAAGCATCCACTTTGGCGGCAGCACTGGTGCGATCAGGATGTTTACGCAAATATGTGGGGACTTGATAATTGGGCTGCGTATTTAAACTTGCATTACCACTTATAACGCCAGCGTTTAATAGCTCAGGCATGTTTTCAACAGCATAAGGCATATTGTCCGTACCGTTGCGAAGTACCTGCAATGCAGGAGAGGCGCGGCGAGCATTCACACGGCTCAATCCGGTTGCAACAACAGTAACTCGGATCTCGTCACCCAAATTATCATCATAAGCTGTACCGTAAATAACATGCGCATCAGGAGAAGCGTAAGCGCGAATGGTGTTCATGGCCAACTTGGATTCACTCAATTTCAATGAACTTTTTGCAGCAGTAATCAAGACCAGCACGCCTTTTGCCCCAGAAAGATCAATACCTTCGAGCAATGGGCATGCAACGGCTTGTTCTGCTGCGATACGAGCTCGGTCCGGACCACTGGCGAGCGCAGAACCCATCATGGCTTTGCCATTTTCAGCCATCACAGTACGCACATCTTCAAAGTCAGGGTTCACATGACCACGAACATTGATAATTTCAGCGATACCGCCAACTGCATTTTTCAACACATCGTTAGCATAGGCAAATGCCTCCTCTTGCGTAACGTCTTCACCCAAAACTTCAATGAGTTTTTCATTTAAAACCACAATCAACGAATCAACATTGGCTTCCAGTTCAGCAAGACCAGTATCCGCGTTGGTCATGCGCTTCCCTCCCTCCCAGTCAAAAGGTTTAGTCACAACACCGACTGTGAGAATTCCCATCTCTTTGGCAATTCGAGCAATCACAGGTGCAGCACCGGTCCCCGTACCACCGCCCATGCCTGCAGTGATAAAAAGCATGTGCGCACCTTGAATAGAAGCACGAATATCCTCTTCTGCCATTTCAGCTGCTTCACGACCTTTTTCCGGCTTGCCACCTGCACCCAATCCATTAATTCCAAGTTGGATCGTCTTCAGGGCAGCACTCGAACTCAATGCTTGCGCATCGGTGTTCGCGCTGATGAACTCCACACCTTGAACATTGCGCGTAATCATGTGTTCAACTGCGTTACCGCCACCACCACCAACACCAATAACCTTGATCTTGGTACCCATGTTGAACTCTTCAATTTCGATCATTTCGATTGCCATGATATTTCTCCTATTCAAATCGCAGTTGCCAGAATTTATATTATTTATCTTACAGATTATCCATTACTCAACGCCGTTGTCGATGCGGACTTCCCCTTGCAAGCCAAATCATTTTTATCATGCTAAAAATTCCCGATAAACCAGTCTTTTGCACGACCGAATGTGTTCTTGAAAGACCCATTTTTTTGAGCCACTTTCAAACCGCGAATACGCGCCATCCGCGCCTCTTCTAACAACCCCATAACCGTTGAAGCTCTAGATTGCGAGACCATGTCAGCCAAAGTGCCAGCGTATTTAGGAACACCACGCCGAACGGGTTTAAGAAAAATATCTTCCCCCAATTCAATCATACCTGGCATGACTGAAGCACCACCAGTAAGCACGATGCCCGAGGACAGAACTTCTTCATAGCCAGTTTCCCGAATAACTTGATGCACTAAAGAAAATATTTCTTCGATCCGCGGCTCAATAACGCCAGCTAGTGCTTGCTTGCTTAGCAATCGCGGCCCTCTATCACCCAACCCGGGAACATCAACTTGAATATCAGGATCGGTGAGCAATTGTTTAGCGCAACCACTTTCAACCTTAATCTCCTCTGCATCCTTTGTGGGCGTACGCAATGCCATTGCAATGTCACTCGTGATTAAATCACCAGCAATAGGAATGACTGCGGTATGACGTATCGCTCCCCCAGTAAAGACAGCGACGTCAGTGGTACCCGCACCAATATCAACGAGTACTACACCTAGCTCACGCTCGTCTTGGGTCAAAACAGCTAAACTTGAAGCCAGAGGATTCAACATTAAATGCTCAACTTCCAAACCACAACGATGAACACATTTAATAATATTTTCTGCGGCACTTTGGGCACCCGTTACAATATGAACTTTCGCCTCAAGCCTAATACCACTCATACCAATTGGATCTCGAATATCTTGTCCATCGATCACAAATTCTTGTGATTCAACAAGCAATAATCTTTGATCATTCGATATATTAATTGCAGTTGCAGTATCCAGCACACGCTTCACATCAGAGCGTGTAACCTCTTTATCTTTAATAGCAACCATGCCGCTAGAGTTAATTCCCCTAATATGGCTTCCCGTAATACCAGTATAGACACGACCAATTTTACAATCAGCCATTAACTCGGCCTCTCTCAATGCCTGCTGAATACTTTGCACTGTCGCATCAATATTAACAACTACGCCTCGTTTCAACCCGTTACTTGGAGAAACACCAAAACCAGCCAACTTTAAAGCACCATCTGCTAAAACCTCAGCGACCACAACCATCACCTTAGAGGTGCCGATATCGAGTCCAACCACCAAGTCTTTGTATTCTTTTGCCATATTAGTTTATTTATTTAGCTGCAGGATTTGTAACACTATGGCCCAATGTAGTGATACCGTTAATTTTCAGCGCATACCCATTAACATGACGAAGATCTGCATATTGAAGTGCTGTGATATTTTTATTAAAATTAGTGGTAACCATGCTTAGGGTGCCAGCAAATTGCTTCATTCGTTCCAAAATAACGTCGCTCGAACCACGACCTAACTCAAGTTGCGCCCCCCCTTCCAGCATCGCGGTCCAACTTCCACGCGAACTCAACTCAATTTTCGTTAATTTTACCTTTAAAGGTGTCAGTATGGTATTTAATTTTAGATACATGCTTAACATCAAATTTGATTGTCCTTCAGGCCCTGTAAATTGTGGTAATTTATCAGATTCGTCATCTTCCATACCAGAATCAAATATCACACCATCAACATTAATCATTTTAAAGTCATCCCGTGAGCCCCATATTGCAACTGGTTTATGCTCTTGAAGATAAATTTCAATCTGGTTTGGAAAAACTCTTTTTACCGTTGCATTGCGAATCCAAGGTAGTGATTCGAGTGCCAGTCGTGTAGTACTCAAATTGATTGTAAAAAAATTACCCTTTATATTCGGAATGATATTTATTCCAAAAAAAGAGGCGCTATGATGAATAAAATCTCCGCGAATAATAATTTTTTTTAAATTTATTGGCGAAGTCAAAATGTACAACGCAACGAAACTAGTAATTACAAAACAACCAAATAAAATAAAAAGAAACGCACTAACATAACTCAGTACTTTTACATCGAATGGCGTTTCATTTGAATTTTTCATTATTGAATCTTAGTAAAATTAAATTCATAAGCCAGTATTTACTGAATAATCCAGTGTTGCACAATATAGCACCTGAAGACAAAGTTTCTCAAAACTTAGCCCCACCTCTTTAGCAGCCATCGGTACAAGTGAATGATTTGTCATACCTGGTGCAGTGTTGATCTCTAATAAGTATGGTTTTCGAGATGTCTTATCAATCATGACATCTGCACGCGCCCACGATCTACAACCAAGTGCTTGATATGATTTTAGTACAAGAGCCTGAATTGCCAGTTCTTCACCTTCTGGTAATTCACAAGGAATAATATATTGAGTATCATTTGTGAAATACTTATTATTATAATCATAGTTACCTTGAGGCGCAATGATGCGAATAATTGGTAGCGCTTTTGCAGCAGTGAACTCATCCAACTTATTTTTTACATCATATAAATCTAAGATCGTGCAAGTAACTTCATCTCCACTGATGTATTGTTCGCACAAAACCAGAGAATCTTGATGTGCAGCAAGTTCGTAGGCCTCACGACATTGTGCCAACGCTGTGACTTTAGTTAAACCAATCGTTGACCCTTCGCGAGCCGGTTTTATAATCATGATGCCATCAAGCAACTTGAATGCATTTTCGGCTTCTTCAGGACTGGTTACTTCTATCCATTTTGGTGTAGACAAATCAAGTGATTGCCAAATGCGCTTAGTCATCACTTTATTCATTGCTACACTGGAAGCCATAACCCCAGAACCCGTATATGGAATACCCAATAACTCCAGTGCACCTTGGATTGTTCCATCTTCACCGTAGCGTCCGTGCAGTGCAATGAAACAGCGATCATATTGCTCAGTTTTAAGTTCAAAAATATTTCTTTCAGCTGGATCGAAAGCGTGTGCATTCACCCCTTGCGATTGCAAAGCTTTTAGCACAGCATTGCCTGATAATAATGATATTTCACGCTCAGCAGATGCTCCGCCCATCAGTACGGCCACACGACCAAAATGAGTGAAATTATCTATATTCATATCATTCAAACCGATGTCTCCTTTTGAATTAACATTTTTGATGCATTCAGTTGATCCATCATGATTTTAGGTACTGAACCAATTGAACCAGCTCCCATACAGAGCACAACATCACCATCAATAGTCATATTCATGATAGCCTCAGGCATCAGAGTAATTTCATCTATAAAAAAAGGATCAACTTTACCAAACAGACGTAATGCTCTAGTTAATGTACGCCCATCAGCTCCAACAATTTTAGCTTCACCAGCAGAGTAAACCTCAGCCAATAAGACCACATCAACGGATGAAATAATTTTTACGAAATCTTCAAAGCAATCACGAGTTCGTGTGTATCGATGAGGTTGAAATGCAAGTACCAATCTTTGATTAGGAAAAGCGCCTCTTGCAGCTTCAATTGTTGCGCGCATTTCTACCGGATGATGACCATAATCATCAATCAAAGTAAAGCTCCCTCCATGTTTTGCATTGAATAATCCATAATTCTGAAATCGTCGATCAACACCTTTAAACTGAAGCAATGCCCGTTGAATAGCCGCATCGGCAATATCTAGCTCTGTGGCTACTGCAATTGCAGCTAATGCATTGAGCACATTATGTAATCCTGGCAAGTTTAGTTTAATGCTAAGCGCTGGTTTCTCTAAATTATTGTGACGATGTACAACAAAATGCATCTCGCCTCCAACAGCATCTACATTTGTTGCGAAAATTTTTGCTTCTTTCGAAAACCCATAACTTAATATAGGCCTTTCTAAAAATGGAATAATTTCCCGAATGGCTGGATTGTCAATACACAATATTGCAGCACCATAAAAAGGCATTTTATGCAAAAATTCTACAAATGCATTTTTTAATTTCTCAAAGTCATGGTCATACGTTTCCATGTGATCAGCATCAATATTAGTGACAACAGCCATTACTGGAAGTAAATTCAAAAACGAAGCATCTGATTCATCCGCTTCTACAACAATATAATCGCCACTTCCAAGTTTCGCATTAGCATCAGCACTATTTAAGCGTCCACCAATAACAAAAGTCGGATCCAATCCAGCTTCAGCTAATATACTTGCGATAAGACTTGTTGTTGTCGTTTTGCCGTGTGTCCCAGCGATGGCTATTCCCTGCTTCATTCGCATTAATTCTGCCAGCATGACTGCACGGGGAACAATTGGGATTTTTTTATCTCGTGCAGCAATTACCTCAGGATTGTCATTTTTTACGGCGGAAGAAATAACAACAACATCGGCATTAAAAATATTATCAATGGAATGTCCAACGTAAGTTTTTATATTTAGTTTGCCTAATCTTTTAAGAGTTGAGCTCTCAATCAAATCAGAACCACTTACCGAATAGCCTAAGTTATGCAGGACTTCAGCAATACCAGACATTCCAGCACCACCAATGCCTATAAAGTGAATATTTCGTATTGCATGCTTCATTTTATTAAATCCTCGCAAGCATCTACTAGTGCTTTTAATGCTCCTTGCTTATGCATTTTTTTTGCTTTCATTGCAGTTAAAAGCAGCGTGGATCGATCTAAAGTAGAGATCAAGTCTGCTAATTTTTGTGGCGTTAAGTTTTCTTGATGTTGTAGCCAACCCGCATCATTCTGGATCAAATACATCGCATTTTTTGTTTGATGATCATCTACAGCTGATGGTAGCGGGATAAATATTGCCGCCACGCCTACAGCAGCCAGTTCAGTCACAGTACTAGCACCTGAACGGCAAATTACAAGATCAGCATCAGCAAATGCAATAGCCGTATTTTCTATAAATGGCTTCAAATCAGCATTAATATGCAACTTATTATAATTTTCTTGTAATTCTTCAAATTGATCATTTCCGCTTTGATGCGTCACATGTGGGCGATGGTCTTTTGGTAGCAAGTTGATAGTTTGAGGAATAATTTTGTTGAGAAATTTAGCACCCAAACTGCCACCTATCACAAGTATTTTGAGTGGGCCTCGTCGATTGTTATAACGGTTTTCGGGTTCTGCTTGTTGAGTAAATTCAAGACGCAATGGATTACCAATCCATTTTGCATGATTCATTACATTTGGAAACGCTGTGTAAACTTTAGTTGCCAATACGGCCAAGGTGCTATTGCTTAGTCCAGCAACTGAGTTTTGTTCATGTAATAGTAAAGGAATACCAAATAATCGCCCCGTTATTCCTGCTGGAAAAGTAACGTATCCACCAAATCCCAATATAACATCAGGTTTTATTTTATTAATAATTTTTGCGCTTTGCAAAAAAGCTTTTAATAACTGAATTGGCAATGCCAACCAAGTTGCTAGTCCTTTTCCTCTTAGACCAGAAAACTGTATACTTTCGAATTTCAAATTATTTTGTGGAATAATCATGCTCTCCATTCCTTTTGAAGTTCCGAGCCATACAATATCCCAACCATTATTATGCAGCTCTTTTGCCACAGCTAAACCAGGAAATATATGACCTCCAGTACCACCAGCCACAATCATCGCTGTTTTATTTTTAGTCATTCCCATTAAGTCGCTCATTGGCGGCCTCCACGCATAAGCTCTTTATTTTCGTAGTCGACTCTTAAAACTATTACAATTGCCATCGAATTGAATAGTATAGCGGAGCCACCATAGCTCATCAATGGTAATGTCAAACCTTTTGTGGGTAAAGCACCTAAATTAACACCCATATTAATAAAAGCTTGGAAACCGATCCAAATACCTGCACCTTGAGCAACTAATCCGGCAAACAAACGATCCAAAGCAATCGCTTGCCTGCCAATATGCATGATTCGACGAGTCAACCATAAAAATAAACTTACTATGACAATGACACCTAATAATCCAAATTCTTCACCAATCACAGCCAGTAGAAAATCAGTATGGGCTTCAGGTAACCAATGTAATTTTTCTACGCTACCGCCTAGTCCAACACCGAATATCTCGCCTCTACCGAAAGCAATCAAAGAATGTGATAGCTGATAGCCTTTACCTAATGTATGCTCGGCACTCCATGGATCTAAATATGCAAATATCCGCTCTCTTCTCCAATCACTCACGGCAATCATCACACCGAATGCAACAACTATCAACGCTGCGATTAAAAAAAACATGCGGGCATTAACACCACCTAAAAATAGAATTCCCATCGCAATAACAGCAATGACCATAAACGCACCCATATCAGGCTCTGCCAATAATAGTAACCCAACAACTAGAACCGCGACACCGATTGGCATGACAGCGACAAAAAATCGTTCTTTAATATTCATCTTTCTAACCATGTAGTCAGACACATATAGCAGCATGGCAAATTTTGCAAACTCAGAAGGCTGAAAACTAATAAAACCTAATGGAATCCATCTCCTGGCACCATTAACAACTTTTCCAACATGAGGAATTAGTACTGCGATTAACAATAATAATGATGTGACAAACAACCATGGAGCTACTTTTTCCCATACAGCCACCGGCAACTGAAATGCAACTATGGCGATCATGCCAGCCATAATTAGAAATAATGCATGCCTAACTACAAAGTATGTTCCTGTTAATTTTATAAATTTTGGATTATCAGGCATAGCTATTGACGCTGAATATACCATCACCAAACCCCAGGTCATTAAAATTAATGTCACCCAAATTAATTGCAAATCAATTTTATATGCAACTGATGCTTTTAATTGTTTGGCATTAGCTTCCAAAGATATTTTTTTTGCAAATGGATTAATACTTTTAAGAAGTACTTTATCAGATGGTATTTCCCAATTGGCATAGCGTTGGAGAAAAATACTCATAGGATCGCACCTTCATCCAACTGATATGCGATTTGCTTGACCGCGGCGCAAAAAGCATGTGCACGATGCTCGTAATTATCAAACATATCAAAGCTGGCGCAGGCTGGTGATAGTAAAACTGCATCCCCATTACATGCCTGCTCAGAGGCTGTAGAGACGGCCTCAAGCATCGTATCTGCTGTAATAATAGGAATAGCCAAATCACGAAGTGTATTTAATATTTTAAGTTTGTCCTTACCTATCAAAATTACAGATCTGGCATATTGACCTACAGGTTTTCGTAAAAGTGAAAAATCCTGTCCTTTGGATTCACCACCAAGAATAATAACTATCTTTCGATCAACGCCCAATCCACTGAGTGCCGCCACTGTTGCACCAACATTCGTACCTTTGCTATCATCAAAATACTCTATCCCTCTAATAACACCAACTGACTCGACTCGATGGGGTTCGCCGCGATACTCGCGCAAAGCATATAAAACTGGCGCCATAGTACAGTTTGCCAGCTCCGATAAAGATAAGGCGACTAATGCATTCAGCATGTTATGTCTGCCGTGAATTTTCAGTGCATCGGCAGGCATAAGGCGTTGGATATAAATTTCTTCTTTAATATTTGTAGATAAATTTCTACGCTTTGAAACCGTTTCTTCTATCCCAACGGCTTTTACCAACCAAGCCATGCCATTGATTAACTCTAATCCAAAATCACCGGCTCGTTTTGGCATATTGGCACCAAAGGTAATAACTTTTCGCTGATTTTTTAAACTATCTATCTGCAATAGCATTTCCATAACTGCAGAATCATCTCGATTCAACACCATGGCAGCTTTTTTTCCAAAAATGAAAGACTTAGCACGCGCATATTCTTCCATGCTGCCGTGCCAATCCAAATGGTCTTGTGACAAATTGAGCAAGGCGCCAGCGGTTGGCTCAAATGCTTGAGCTTCGTGTAATTGAAAGCTACTGAGCTCTAGCACCCAAACCTCAGGAAGCTCATTCAAATCAATTTTTTCAATCAAAGTATCAAGTAAACTGGGGCCAATATTTCCTGCGACTACCACTTTTTTTTCCGTGCACTCAACAAGCTTTCCCGTAAGTGAGGTTACAGTTGTTTTTCCATTCGTTCCTGTAATTGCAAGTAAGCAAGGATTGTAAGATTGAGACTCTTTTAAACTCGTCAATGCATTTGAAAATAATATTAACTCATTAGAAATTTCTATATTATTATTTTTCGAAGCCAACGAAATTGCCTCGACGTCTTTTGGTTTTATGCCAGGACTTATCAATACTAAATCGTAAGAATTTTTCAGTATAAGATCAGGTTCAAACTCACTGTATATAAATTTCACATTTGGAAGATTTTTTTTAAGCGCATTGTATTGAGGTGGCACCGCACGAGTATCAACAACAGTAATTTCTGCACCATATCTAGAACACCAGCGTGCCATAGCAAGGCCGGATACACCTAAGCCAAGAATGAGTACTTTTTTATTTTGAATGTTTTTCATCTCAACTTCAAAGTTGAAATACCAATCAAACATAAAAGCATGGTGATTATCCAAAATCGCACAACTACTTGTGTTTCCTTCCAACCACTCTTTTCGAAATGATGATGCAAAGGCGCCATTTTTAATACACGCCGTCCGACACCATATTTCTTTTTAGTATATTTGAAGTAGCTTACCTGTACCATAACAGACAGAGCCTCTACGACAAAAATACCTCCCATAATAAATAGCACAATCTCTTGACGCACGATCACTGCAATAGTACCCAAAGCTGCGCCTAAAGCTAATGCTCCGACATCACCCATAAATATTTGAGCAGGATAAGTGTTAAACCATAGAAATGCCAATCCGGCACCAGCCATGGCAGCACAAAATATAAGTAACTCACCAGAACCTGGTATGTATGGAAAGAATAAATATTTAGAATACACCGAACTACCAGTGACATATGCAAAAACACCCAATGA
This sequence comes from Glaciimonas sp., assembly GCA_014377145.1. The sequence continues at coordinate 13,530 of JACMQE010000119.1, forward strand.
TGATCCAACCATAACTACCGGCATGATGGCCAGACCATCCAAACCATCGGTTAAATTCACAGCATTACTTGCACCTACAATAACTAAATAGGTCAATAGCACAAACCCAAATACACCTAATGGATAGCTGATAACCTTGATAAAAGGAACTTGCAACCCAGCTTTAGGAGGTAAATTAACATCAAATCCAGACTGCACCCATTTAAGGAACAACTCCAAAACGCGGAGATTCGAGCTTTCTGAAATACTAAATACCAAATACAACGCCGCCAACAAGCCAATCACAGATTGCCAAAAATATTTTTCACGTGATCTCATACCTTCCGGGTCCTGGTGAACAACCTTTCGCCAGTCATCAACCCA
>JACMQE010000120.1 GCA_014377145.1 Glaciimonas sp.
ATGGCCCCGACTGAAATCCTGGCGGACCAACATTTCCGCAAAATAGCGGGCTGGATGGAACCGCTGGGTATCAGCATCACATGGCTGATAGGAAGCCTGAAAAAGAAAGAAAAACAGGCATCATTAGCACGCATCGCCTCTGGACAGGCTCAATTGGTGATCGGCACCCACGCATTAATTCAGGAAACCGTACAGTTTTCCAAGCTAGGACTGGTAATTGTGGATGAACAGCATCGTTTCGGCGTCGGCCAGCGACTGACGCTACGCCAGAAATCAGCGACTGAAAGTAGCCGCAATATTAGAGAAAATGGTGACGAAAACCACCTTGACGGCGTACCTTCCGAGATCGTCCCACACCAATTAATGATGAGTGCTACCCCGATTCCCCGCACCTTGGCGATGACGTATTACGCTGATCTTGAAATTTCGGTGATTGACGAATTGCCACCGGGCCGGACCCCAATTGTCACACGTAGCGTTGACCAAAATCGGCGCGAGGAAGTCATCGAACGGGTCCATGCAGCAGCGCAGGAAGGCCGACAGGTGTATTGGGTCTGCCCCCTGATAGAAGAGTCAGAAGCTTTACAATTACAAACCGCGGCCGAAACTTATACCATGCTGGTCGAAGCACTACCTGACTTACAGGTCGGGCTGGTGCATGGACGCTTAAAATCTATCGAAAAGCAGACTGTTATGGAGGCATTTATTGCAGGGCACATCCACGTTCTGGTTACCACCACCGTCATCGAAGTCGGTGTCGATGTGCCAAATGCATCGCTAATGGTGATCGAACATGCAGAACGTTTTGGCCTGTCGCAATTGCATCAGTTACGGGGGCGGGTTGGACGTGGACGCGCGGCCAGCGTATGCTTACTGCTGTATCAAAGTCCATTAGGACTGATCGCCAAGCGACGCTTGATGACTATGCGAGAAACCACAAATGGCTTTGAAATCGCCCGCCGCGATCTAGAGATACGTGGTCCAGGAGAGTTTTTGGGTGCACGTCAGTCCGGCCAGGCGATGTTACGCTTCGCCGATTTGAGTACTGATCAATGGATAGTTGATCAAGCTAGCGCGCTGGCAGAAAACTTATTATATCATCCGACACCTGAGAACATGACGACGGTAGAATTGCATCTGACGCGCTGGCTGAATGGTCGCGAGGATTTCTTGAAAGTATAAATTAACTGATCAGCAATTGCTTTCACTTTTGATTGTCGAACAATACGTCGTCGTTCCTTCCAGGTTATCAGATTGAAGAAACCGCTTTAAAAATATACGAAGATAACAACATGACTCTGACTGAACTAAAATATATCGTCGCTGTGGCCCGCGTCAAGCATTTCGGCCACGCGGCTGAAGCCTGCTTCGTCGCGCAGCCGACACTCTCCGTTGCCATCAAAAAACTGGAAGATGAGTTGGGCGTCATGATTTTTGAACGAGGCGGTAGCGAAATTTCTGTCACGCCATTAGGGATTCAGATTGTCGCGCAAGCCGAACGCGTGCTTGAACAAACCGCTGCCATTCGTGAGATCGCCAATCAAAATAAAGACCCGCTAGCTGGCCCGCTGCGACTTGGCATCATTTACACCATCGGACCTTATTTGCTACCGCCATTGGTCAAGACTATGATCGAACGCGTGCCGCAAATGCCGCTGGTTTTACAAGAAAATTTCACTTTGCGCTTGCTCGAATTGCTGCGTCAAGGGGAACTGGATGCAGCAATTCTAGCACTGCCATTTCAGGAGCACGGACTGATAGTGCAACCGTTATACGATGAAGAATTCGTTGTCGCTCTTCCCAAAGATCACGTTTTGGCCAGTCGTGAGAACATCTGTGCCGAAGAGCTAAAATCCGAAACCATGTTGTTGCTGGGTAACGGTCACTGCTTCCGCGATCAGGTACTAGAGGTTTGCCCAGAAATGTCACGTTTCTCTATTACAGGAGACGGTATCGCACGCACCTTCGAAGGTTCGTCGCTGGAAACTATTCGCCACATGGTAGCGTCCAGCATCGGCATTACCGCGTTGCCCCGTGCTTCTGTGCCAGAAATGGACACTAAGAATGGCAACCTGCGTTACATTCCATTCTCCTTCCCTCGCCCTTCGCGCCGGGTCGTCATTGCCTGGCGTAAAAGCTTTACCCGCTGCGCCGCAATCGAATCGGTTCAACAAGCAGTGTTGGCGTGTGGTTTGCCCGGCGTCAATTTTTTAAGGGATGCAAAAGTGACAAAAGGCTGAAGCAACCGACGGCACTAAGACCGTGTCAACGACAAAAGACAAAGCGGTGGCCATCTATTTCTGCATTTTTTAAATAAATAGAACTGACGCAAAATTGTCTAACAATGGGCTTGCCAACCCTGCCGAAGAAGAAAGCAGAATATTGCAGCTAAGAGAGCATCACACCGCTAGGGGATTTTGCATCAGTCCTAAAAAATCCTGACAACACTGGATTTGTTCAAACAAATTAACAAGGTTAATGCATCACGGCTTACCCATAACTACTAACTTAAACCGGCACTCCCCGCAGCAGAACGCTATGAACCGACTTACACTCTACTTGCAACTGATCCGCCTCGACAAACCCATCGGCATTATGCTGCTATTATGGCCAACCCTCATCGCTCTATGGCTAGCCAGCGATGGCCAACCGGATTGGAAACTTGTTGCTATTTTCTGCCTCGGCACGGTTTTAATGCGATCCGCTGGCTGTGCGGTCAACGATTATGCTGACCGCGGCTTCGACAAATTTGTAGCCCGCACAGCACAACGCCCTCTTACTAGCGGCAAGATTGCTAGCTGGGAAGCGCTCATGGTAGCCGCCGTTCTTGCATTGGTGTCATTATTACTTATTTTTCCGCTGAATACCCTGACCAAACAGTTATCGATATTGGCCGTCGTTATCGCTGGCAGTTATCCCTATTTCAAACGCTTTTTTGTCATCCCCCAGGCCTATTTGGGAGTTGCGTTCAGCTTTGGTATTCCAATGGGTTTTGCATCCGTACAGAATACCGTCCCGCTAGCAGCTTGGGAGTTATTAATTGCAAATATTTTTTGGGCGATTGCCTACGACACCGAATACGCAATGGTTGATCGTGAAGACGATCTCAAAATTGGGATAAAAACCTCCGCCATTACTTTTGGTCGTTTCGATGTGCTGACAATAATGGTATGTTATGCTATCTGCTTCATATTACTATTTATGGTGGGACAACAATACGGCTTAAGCGGCTGGTTCAACACCGGTGTGCTGATGGCTTTGATTTTTTCTGTTTACCATTACACGCTAATACGTGCGCGGGATCGGGCTGGTTGCTTTGCGGCATTTCGGCATAACAACTGGCTTGGTGCTGCACTATTTTGTGGTGTTGCACTGGACTATGCATTACGATAACATTTATCAAGTATTGTTTTCTTTCCGCTCTTTTCACTATTACGTTACCCGTTAATTAATTTGCTCACTCACATCAAAAAGGTAAATCATGGCTATCAATAATGAATCTATAAAAGACACTCGCGATAATCTAGCCGGCGGTCTAAAATCGGTGATCCAAGATGCGCAAGACCTCGTGGATACGACGATTGAACATGTTGAAGATCGCTACCAGCTAGCACGCGAGAAATTGAAAGCAGCGTTACAGACAGCAAAATCAGAACTGCCAAAAGTTACTAAAAAAGCAGTAGAAAGAAGTAAGCATGCCGCCCATGTTACCGATGAATATGTTGGTAACAATCCATGGAAGGCGGTCAGCGTTGCAGCTGCTATCGGCCTGCTGGTTGGCGTTGTGATTGGCCGCAGCAAATAAACAAGTATGACGTAATATTTCATATTATTTTGTAGCATTATTAGGACTTACAAAAAATTGTTCCAGTAAAGCGCTCGCCAAAACTTGCCAACGCGGATAGCACATTAGTGCGGCTATAAAAGCACAACGCCGCTGGGACGATTTTGCGTAAGTCATTGAAGTATAGAATTAAGTAAAAAGCGTACACGTACGCCGACAAGCGTTTTTTATTCTAAACTACCGGCTGTATGGAATCAATAGTGTTTTCTAAAACGTCTCCATAAAATTAATCACGACCAAATTCTTTACTTAATTCCTTACCTCGCACCGCTGCCGCTTTTGCTGCCGTAACAATGGCGGCTTTTACCCCGCTAGCATCAAGACTATTCAACGCCGCATAGGTCGTACCACCCTTGGAGGTGACCCGCTCGCGCAGCAATGCAACTGGGTCCGACGACTCTGCTGCCAAATGCGCAGCGCCAACAAAAGTTGCTATCGCCAGCGCATTGCCCTGGTCTGCGGTCAATCCCAATTCCTGCGCGGCTTGTTGCATTGCCTCGATAAAATAAAATACATAAGCCG
>JACMQE010000121.1 GCA_014377145.1 Glaciimonas sp.
CAGGTTGATTTCTCCATGCCGGGTCGTCTTGGCGCTGAATATGTCACAGAAGACAATACTCGCAAAGTGCCTGTCATGTTGCATCGGGCAATTGTTGGTTCGCTGGAGCGTTTTATCGGTATTTTGATTGAAAACCACGCCGGTGCAATGCCATTGTGGCTGTCACCCGTGCAAGTGGTGATTTTGAATATCTCGGACGGGCAATCGCAATACGTCAAAACTGTTGCAGAAACGCTGAAAAAACAAGGGTTTAGGGTGGAGGTCGATTTGCGTAATGAGAAGATAACCTATAAAATACGCCAGCATTCTTTGCAGAAATCACCTTATATCCTTGTTGTCGGGGATAAGGAGCGTGACGCAAATACAGTGGCCGTGCGTGCCCGAGGCAATGCCGATTTGGGTGTCATGTCAATTGACGCATTGTTGGAACGCCTCACAACTGAGGTTAATACCAAATCTTGATCGGGAAAGTCCGGAGCGTGGGAGCACGGTTTATTCATTTTATTTTTAAAGGAAACTGCAATAGCTACGGATAAGTCACATCGCATAAACGGTGAAGTAACAGCCCCTGAATTACGTCTCAGCGGCGTTCAAAATGAATCGCTCGGTATTGTTTCCTTGGCGGAAGCCTTTCGTTTGGCTGAGGAGGCAAATGTAGACCTGGTGGAAATCGCGCCGACCGCACAGCCTCCGGTAGCGCGTCTAATGGACTACGGTAAGTTTAAATACCAGGAACAGAAGAAAACGCACGAAGCCAAGTTGAAACAGAAAGTTATTCTGGTGAAGGAGGTTAAATTCCGTCCAGGTACCGATGATGGCGATTATGGCATCAAGCTGCGCAATCTGACTAAGTTTCTGGAAGACGGCGATAAGACCAAAATAACATTGCGTTTTCGTGGCCGTGAAATGGCCCACCAAGATATCGGAGTGCGCATGCTAGAGCACCTGAAATCCGATCTTGAGCCGTTGGGACAAGTCGAGCAATGGACAAAGATGGAAGGGCGGCAAATGATCATGATCATTTGCCCCAAAAAGAAGAAGTAAATAGTGAATTATTTACTTTCTTTTGTTAGTTTTGTGGCAGGGTGCATGCTGTATCGCACTTAGCCCCAAAGCAGTAGACTTGATTCTGCTGCAAAATCTGGTCGCGGAATAAGGTGGCGAGGTTTAAACAAGTGAGAGTAGGCATCCAAGTGCAGCGAATTGTTGCCACCTGCAATCATGTTAAAAAAGGAGCTGTTCTTAAGGACAGGTAGAATCATGCCAAAAATGAAAACAAAAAGCGGTGCTAAGAAGCGCTTTCGCGTCCGTCCGGGTGGAACTATTAAGCGCGGTCAAGCGTTTAAACGTCACATTCTGACCAAAAAAACGACCAAGACCAAACGCCAATTGCGCGGTTCAGTAGGTGTCCATGATACAGACATGGTCTCTGTTCGTTTAATGTTACCAAACGGTTAACCTCACAATATTAAGGAGTCACTATGCCTAGAGTAAAACGTGGGGTTACAGCTCGTGCCCGCCATAAAAAAGTATTAGCTCTTGCAAAAGGTTACCGCGGTCGCCGCAGTAAGGTTTATCGTGTTGCTAAGCAAGCAGTTATGCGCGCAGGTCAATACGCATACCGTGACCGTCGTAACAAAAAGCGGGTTTTCCGTGCATTGTGGATCGCCCGCATCAACGCTGCTTCTCGCGAGCATGGCGTGACATATAGCGTATTCATGAACGGTCTAAAACGTGCTTCAATCGAACTGGACCGTAAAGTTCTGGCTGATATGGCAGTAATGGATAAGCCAGCGTTTGCTGCGATTGTTAATCAAGTTAAAGCTAACATCGCTGCATAATTAGGCACTTGAGTAATGACGCAGTTTTGTTAACGCAGCACCATTAAATAATGCAGCATTACCAATCACAAGCGGGGCAGAGGTCAACACCTTATGCCCCGCTTGCGTTTTTAACTGCCAATTTGTTTATTGATTTCTTTAATGGCTTCTTATTCCCGTTTGTTTTAGTAATGAGAATGCGCTATCAGATTGTTCCGAAGTTATTCAATTCGGACAGGTCGGAATGTATACAGGCGCAAAGAATGTCTATTGCACTTCTCTTCTAACGCATATTGGAATTTTTCGGCTTCCCATTGGAGTAGGAAAACTGAATGAATTCCCTAGAACAACTTGTAACGCAAGCTCAGGCTGATTTTATTGCCGCTATCGACGCAGCTGCGCTCGAAAATGCTAAAGCCAAATATCTTGGCAAAACTGGTCAGATCACCGAGCAAATGAAGAAGCTGGGTAAGCTAGCACCTGAAGAGCGTAAGGTGCAGGGCGCTGTCATTAATATTGTCAAACAGCAGATCGAGAGCGCGCTAACTGCGCGCCGTGGTGCACTGGCAGATGCCGAGATGCAAACCCAACTGAATGCCGAAGCAATCGACGTGACTCTACCAGGGCGTGGACGTGGCGTTGGCGGTATCCACCCTGTGATGCGGACTTGGCAACGGGTCGAAGAAATTTTCCGCTCAATTGGTTTTGATGTGGCTGACGGCCCCGAAATCGAAACAGACTGGACCAATTTCACAGCATTGAACAGCCCGGAAAATCATCCGGCGCGCTCAATGCAGGATACGTTCTACATCGAAGGCAATGACACGCAAGGCAAACCGTTATTGCTGCGTACGCATACCAGCCCAATGCAAGTACGCTATGCGCGCATGAACAAGCCGCCGATCAAGGTGATTGCGCCGGGCCGCACTTATCGTGTCGACAGCGACGCTACCCATTCGCCGATGTTCCATCAGATAGAAGGTTTGTGGATTGCAGAAGACATCAGTTTTGCCGATCTCAAGGGTGTGTATTTGAATTTCGTCAAAGCGCTTTTTGAAACCGACGATTTACAGGTGCGTTTCCGCCCATCTTATTTTCCATTTACTGAGCCCTCCGCTGAGATCGATATTGCTTTTGGCAGCGGTCCGCTTAAAGGGCGTTGGCTGGAAGTTTCTGGTGCTGGTCAGGTCCATCCGAGGGTTGTACGGAATATGGGGCTCGACCCCGAGCAATACATTGGTTTTGCATTTGGCTCTGGTCTTGAACGTTTAACAATGTTGCGCTATGGCATTAATGACTTGCGTCTTTTTTACGAAGGCGACTTGCGTTTTTTAAAGCAATTTAATTAAAAGCTAGTTAAATTGATCCGCGTCTTCCATGATTAAAAGTTTTTGAAGGTTTTATCTATGCAATTTTCTGAAAGCTGGCTGCGTACTATGGTTGATCCGAAGATGACTTCGGATCAACTATCCCATTTGCTGACGATGTCTGGCCTTGAAGTCGAAGAGATCGCGCCTGTCGCGCCGCCATTTACGCATATCGTGGTCGGGCACGTGCTTGAGATCGTCAAACACCCGAACACTGACCGACTCAATGTCTGTCAGGTAGATATCGGTACAGGTATTAACTTAACTGTTGTGTGTAGCGCATCGAATGTACGCGCTGGTCTGAAAGTACCGTGCGCCATGGTCGGGGCAATCCTGCCGCCGGGTGTAGACGGTAAGCTTTTCGAGATCAAAGTGGGCAAGCTGCGCGGTGTAGAATCGCAAGGCATGCTATGTTCCGCACACGAATTAAAGCTATCGGAAGATCACGACGGACTACTAGAGTTATCCGATGAAGCGATAGTCGGCATGAATTTTCGTGATTATTATCAGTTAAATGATCTGAAGTTTAAGATTAAATTGACACCAAACAAAGCCGATTGTCTGTCCATACTGGGGGTGGCGCGTGAAGTTTCTGCGTTAACTGGCACACCACTTAATTATCCGACGTATCAAACGATAAGCGCTAACATTTCTGAAGTATTGCCGGTCACCATTTCTGCAATAGACTTATGTGGACGTTTTTCAGGGCGTATCATTCGCGGTCTGAATACCCGTGCTGCGACACCCCAATGGATGAAGCAGCGTCTGGAACGAAGCGGTCAGCGCTCGATATCGACGCTAGTCGATATCTCCAATTATGTAATGCTCGAATTGGGGCGGCCAACGCACATATTTGATCTGGATAAAATCCACGGCAGTCTTGATGTGCGCTGGGGTAAAACAGGCGAGTCACTCAAACTGCTGAACGGCAATACTGTGACCGTAGATGAATGGATTGGTGTGATTGCCGACGAGCAGCAGCTGGAATCGTTGGCCGGAATCATGGGTGGCGATGCCACTGCCGTCTCCCTAGATACACAAAATATTTATCTGGAAGCAGCATTTTGGTTTCCACAAGCGATTCAAGGGCGCGCACGTCACTATAATTTCTCGACCGATGCAGCGCATCGCTTTGAGCGTGGCGTTGATTTTGCAACCACGGTTGAGCACATCGAACGTATCACTGCACTATTGATCGACATCTGCGGTAAAGCAGATACCAAAATCGGCCCAATCGACGATCAACAAATTAATTTGCCGCCACGTCTAGCAGTCAGTGTGCGCACCGCCCGCGCCGCCAAAGTCATTGGTGTGCCATTTTCCGACACGCAGATTGCAGATATTTTTAGCCGTCTTGGACTCACCTTCACGCAAGAAACTGGCGTGTTTCAGGTAACGCCACCGTCCTACCGTTTCGACATTGAAATTGAAGAAGACCTGATTGAAGAAATTGTGCGGGTCTACGGGTTTGAAAACATTCCCGCATTGCCGCCGGTCACACCCAATACGATGTTTATCGCACCTGAAAATAACCGTTCGCTGTTTGATATCAGCCATAAGTTGGCAGCGCTAGATTATCAGGAAGTGATTAATTTTAGCTTTGTCGAAAAAGCGTGGGAAGTTGACTTTGCTGCCAATCTACAACCTATCAAGTTGCTCAACCCTATCGCCAGTCAGATGAGTGTCATGCGTTCATCATTGGTCGCTGGTTTGGTTGAGAACGTGAAATACAATTTGAACCGTAAGGCCAGCAGGGTGCGGATTTTTGAGTCTGGCACAGTATTTTTGCTTAATCCAGAAGTGCAAGACGGTCCGCTGTCTGTAGCAGGTTTCGATCAGCCTAAGCACGTGGCTGGGTTAGCCTACGGTCCTTATGTGCAAGAGCAATGGGGGCAGGCAAGCCGTGTGGTGGATTTCTTTGATGTCAAGGCTGACCTTGAAGCATTGTTTGCGCCAGTGACGTTACGCTTTGCCAAGATCGACCATCCAGCATTGCATCCGGGCCGTGCGGCACAAGTACTGCTGGACGGCAAAGTCGTCGGCTTTATTGGTGGGCTCCATCCACGCTTACAACAGAAATATGAGTTGCCACTGGTACCTGTTGTATTCGAAGTAGATGCAGCCGCTTTGCAGCAGCGTGAAGTGCCAAAATACGTTGAAATATCCAAATTTCCGGCGGCAGTGCGCGATCTTGCTGTGGTCGTGAAGCAGTGGGTTCAGGCACAGGATTTATTGGATATTTTTGCTGCAGAGAAACGCACTAACAACATCTGTCGAATTCTACAAGCCTTTGTTTTATTTGATGAATATTATGGCAAGGGGCTCGAAAATGACGAAAAAAGTCTTGCTTTTCGATTTACCTTGCAAGATACTGAAAATACACTCCGAGACGATAATGTAGACGCTACTATAGCTGCTTTGATTGCGGCTATCGGCAAACTTGATGGCGCCAAACTGCGCACTTGATACAGGCTCGAATATGCGAAAATTGTTTAGCACTAAATTATTAAAATGATGTTTATTTGACCGCCATTTTTAATTTAAGTAAGGCAGGTAAGCTGCACTGTCTGGCTTTATTAGCCGGCTGCAATACGCGTAAAAATTGTGTCGAAGAAATCTATTGGACGTGATGAATCGGAACACAGGGTGAGAATAACGCAATGAACGATATGCAGGCAATCGAGTTTGAATCCGTTCTAGACGCCGACCTTAATCGGGCGATGCGTGAGGCGCAAGCACGTTCCCACGCCGAAAAAGATTTGCCGACATTAACTAAGGCTGAGTTAGCTGAGCTATTGTTTGAGCAAGTTGGCCTTAATAAGCGTGAAGCTAAAGATATGGTAGAGACTTTTTTCGATGAAATACGTAATGCACTGGAACGTGGCGAAGCTGTTAAATTATCAGGTTTCGGGAATTTTCAGTTGCGTGACAAACCGCAGCGGCCAGGTCGTAATCCTAAAACCGGTGAAGCAATTCCTATTACTGCCCGACGCGTAGTCACATTTCATGCCAGCCAAAAACTCAAAGGCATGGTCGAAGCCACTTCTCAACAACCTTTTCCTCTCGTCCTTTAAGCTAATCCATGAATGATCGTATTATTAAGTCTGAGGTTGTCGTCCTGCCGCCAATTCCTGCAAAGCGCTATTTCACTATCGGCGAAGTAAGCGATCTGTGTGGTGTAAAGCCACACGTTTTACGCTACTGGGAACAGGAATTCACGCAGCTGAAGCCGGTTAAACGGCGCGGTAACCGTCGCTATTATCAGCATCATGAAGTGTTGTTGATCCGCCGTATCCGGGAACTATTATACGAGCAAGGCTTTACCACTATCGGTGCGCGTAATAAGCTTGATGGTCGTCTGGCAAAGGCTGAAAAAGACTCTATGGCCGCAGCGGCAGCGGCTACACAAAACAAGATCAATTTGATTGAAGTACGCCATGAACTGGAGCAGATTCTCGCATTGCTATCGATTGCAACCGAAACAAAAATGGCTACGGCTACTAAACTGTAATGTAAAAAAACAACAATCAACATTATTAAGTGGCAACAAATTAAGTAACAACAAAATAGAAATGAGTAACAGTAGGTTGTACGGGGTAGTAGCAGGAAGATAATGTAGCCTCGTCGGAAGCACTGCCTTAGGCTTCGTAAGCGATAACCACGCTTCAGACGCTGATTTCATCCAGTTGTCACCCGCGATCACATACTATCCATCATGCTCAGTGATCCGCGTTTCCCTAATCTTTTTATCTTGAATCATCCGCTTATTCAGCACAAGCTGACACACATGCGCAGCAAGGAAACATCGACTCTTACTTTCCGTCAGCTATTGCGTGAGATTACGCAGCTGATGGGCTATGAAATTATCCGTGATTTAATGCTTACTATACAACGCATTGAGACGCCGATTCAAAGCATGGACTCGCCTGCCATTGCTGGGCGCAAGCTGGCGGTGGTGCCTGTGCTGCGGGCTGGTATTGGTATGAGCGACGACCTACTAGATTTGGTACCATCGGCCCGGGTTGGTTATATCGGCTTCTATCGTGATCCCACAATACCTTAGAGCCGGTTGAATATCTGGCGCGCTTACCTGATCTGGCAGAGCGCACGTTTATCTTGTGCGATCTGATGGTGGCAACCGGTAATTCGGCTGTGTAGGCTGTAAATGTCCTGAAACAGCTCGGTGTCATCGATGCCAAGAGATCATCTTTCTGGCGTTGGTCAATGTACCGGAAGGCGTGCAAGTATTTCAAGATGCGCATTCGGAAGTTAAATTATATGTCGCTAGCCTGGACTCGCATTTGGATGAGCATGCGTATATTGTGCCCGGTTTAGATGATGCAGGCGATCGAATTTTTTGTACGAAATAATCATTAATAGCTATAAATAGTCGTTGGCACGCATAGCATCTAATATATATTCTGTCGTGCGCCACTGATAAGAAATGCGCGTCATCCGAAATTAGTCATGGTGCGCGCATTTTTGTATGGGTGCCAGCGCGACCACCTTCTCGCATGACATTTCCTCGTGCAGTATTTTTTCTTCAAACGCTGATAGCTATAAAGCGATCTCGACATTTGCAATAGCGTGCAGGTGCGTGCTCTAGTCGCATCAAAATATGTTTGTAGTTCATCAATCAGTATTCGTTTACGGGCAGTTTGCACATCCAATTGTTTTAATGTATCTTGCAAAAGCTTACGATCTAGATCAAGCTCCACCACCCGATTTTCGAGTATTGTGGCCCGTTTTTTCAGTTCGCGTATTCGTTCGATCACTGCAAGAGGTAATACATCGAATCTCTTTTTCCAGAGAAAAAACGTGGCTCTAGAAATATCCAGTTCTGTGCAAACATCAGACACCCTCCGCCCTTGTCTGGCTTTTTCCAGTGCAGAGGCAAACACTAATGAACTGAATTTACTGGTTTTCAAAATGCGTCTGATGCATTGATGGGACGATGCTTGCCTCCCATTACGCAGATTACAAAGCAAAAGAAATTCTATGCCATGGGGTGTTTAGCACCTTCCATCAAACCGCAAAAGCCCCTCTATTTTCAGTTGTCGAGAACGCTGTGTCCTGATGCCTAAAGGCGCAAAAAATCGATATAAGAGACATCGGTTTACTCCAAGGTTACATCACTGCGGCGTTCATAAGACGTGAGTTGGCGCAGAAAAATATTCATCTGTAGTTAAATCTCGCTGTCTTCCAGAAATATTAGTGGATGTGAAGTGGCTATACTAGTACAGCTTTAGATTGGGAAATTTTGGTATAACTAAGAATTGAGAGCGTAGTCTCCAGAAAATAGCGACGTAATAGCATTAGAGGCGTGAGCGAGTAGTGTGTACTTTGCTCTGTTGCATTGTGTAGCAGGTAAAGAGTTGTGAAGCCAGTTTAGTGCGCCTACATCACCATAAGCCCACTAAACTACTTTCCCCCACGCCTCAAAAACGAGAAAGTGCTACTGTTAATCCAGATGAATGCGGACCCCAGCCGAGACCACATTGTTTAGCTTGCCTGCCTTGAAATACAGCTTAACGCTACCAAATGCATGCTACCATGCAGCTGTATTTGTACATAACTTTTATCTGCAAACGCACTGAAATGCGACTTTGTACGCAGACCCAAGGTACTCGCGACTACTTGTTGATAATATTGATTCTTAGCCTTCAAACCGAAAGCGCTATACAATTCGGTAAAACTGCCACGATTAACACCATTATATGAAACGCCTGCAAAAGGTGTCATGCTGAAGTTGCCAGAAATAGCGTGATTGAAACCCGTTTCCAGATATGCCGACAACACTTTGTCGGCGTGACATGCCTCTAGCTGATCGGTTGTCGACCCCATCATCACGCTACGGTTGACGCGGCTATCGACGGTCGCGATACCATCACGTGCACTAGCCTACGCATCCGTGCTACTGATAGCGAATGCATGCCGTCCGTACACTGAAACTCCAACGTTCTGACTTTTTGATTGACCACCGAAACGGTTAAAGTTAGCATTGCTATCGGAATAAGCTAAGACCGCGCCGATCAGGGTGTTTTCGTTCAGGTGGGTATCAACCCCAAACTGACCGCCAACTAGTGATGTATTCGCGCCAGAAAAACCATCTTGCACCAACTTGCCTGAACTGCCGGTCACACTGGCCCATAAACCAAGTTTCGCTATCATATCGTTATCATCGCCAAATTGCACCAGTCGATTCGATAGATCGCGATTCACCGCTTGCGACTGCTGAAACGTCAGTGCTTGGGCAGACCCGTGAATTTGGCCTGATAGGCTATCAATAACGTCTGCCACGTCCACTGTTTTAGTATTTTGCATCCTGCCACAGCTCTTATAAACGTCGCTTGTGTGCCCTCAGTATTTCTAGTTGCGGCCAGATTATAAGCGACTTGCATTGCCTGTTCCAGATTTTCAGCTGAATTTATGCGGGTTGCATCGCCGCCGAAAGATTGTAATGCCATATCTTGTACATTCTCGCGCTGAATGGTCAGATCGACCTAATTTTTTGTGTATTCAGAACCGGTATTTAAAATTGTAATTTTAATATCTTTATTCACAAAATTCGCTTCTTGAAACGTCCCGATCACCCCACCTGTTGGCTGCATACGATATCTTTTGTTTCTTGTGCCTTGAAAAAACTGGTAACTTCACCTTCCCAATGAGTCATCATTAAGTGCGATTCATCCAGCGTTACAGTACCGCCGATATTAAGTGGAGCGCCAATTTATTTTCTCATTGTCGCACCTAGTTCTATCGGATCATGCCCAGCAATTGCCATCCCTTTACCCGCAGCGATTAAGGTACCTGAATTGTTGATATTGTCGCCGATCTTGCCATTGTCGGCTCGCAAAGTAGCGAAAGATTCCACAACGACACCGGCGCGCACTGAGCCTGTAATATTTAATTCGCCATATTCCACCTGATTGTCGCCGGTATAAGTGTTCGTGCCTGACAATGTCAAACTGCCGGTGCCAGTTTTGAGCAGGTCCGTATTGCCAGCGATGTCGTTATTAAAGGTGTAGGCATTTTTATCGATGCCTAAATCAGCAATAAAATTCCCGCCTAGCGTCAATTGCTTATCAAATAATGCTGGTCCCTGAACGGCTTTGCTAATGTCTAGCACGCCCCACCCATAAGTATTTCGATCTTCATTAGGTTTGGTGGTCGACAAAATCGTCTGGCGCAGCGCAATTGCATTCATCCACGGATATGCTTGTTTCACCAGCGCTGCAGCGGCGCTGACCACTGGTGCTGAAAATGACGTGCCCTCCATTCTTCTGCCAGCTACTTTTGACTGAAAATCTCCGGAGCTGCCAAGCACCAGTTCTGCGCAATGCCGCAGCGACTGACATCCTCAGTAAATTCTCCCGCTTGACCGTATGCGCCATTGACGGCATTTACCGACGTTACAGCAAGTCAGCGCTCTTCTAGCTCTGGCGACCAATACGGTATAAACCAGCAATGACCAAGGAATAGGCCTGGGTGGCATTACCCGCTGCGAAAAAAAAGATCTTCTACTGTATCTGGAAACCAAACATAGGTCCATTTCTCAGTAACATCTTTTCGCTCCTTAAAAATATCCCCAGAGCTGAGCGATATATTGACGATGCGAACATCTTTAGTCACCAGATCTGCAAACATTTTTCGCATCATCAGAGATCTTTTTGTCGGACTGTCTATCCCTGCAGCAGCAATCATCTCTAATTCCGGCGCCACGCCAAAAATACGTTCACCTCTTATCTCAGCCAACACTGTACCGTGTTGGCTAACATTATCTTCACCACCGTTTTGACAAAAATTCTTATCGGTAATACCCACCAATTCCAAATGCGATGAGTTGAAATCGCCGTCAACAATCCCGACTTTCAAACCTTTTCCATTTAGGCCATTTGCATGCGCTTGTTTTACTCGAAATGGATCATCGATATTAAAAAGGTGCTTGGCTTTTTAAGATTGATTGGTTTCGGTGTCATGACTGGTGTTCTCATTGTCTTGTTTGACTTACCTGGATTATGCACGCCGCCTCCGCCACCACCGTCGCAACCGATCAGAAGAAGAGAAATAGCGATGCATGAGGCATTTTTAGTTGTAATAGTTGAGGACATAATTTATTTTCCAGAAATACAGTAAAAAATAGTTATACACCGATCTGCTTGTTGGAAGGCGCGCTAACGTTTTGTTGCAAGAGTTAGTTAATGCGAGAACATTGGGTCCTCATTGGGGGATAAAGTAATTGACGTAAGATTCGATTGTGATTTTCGGTAGCCACCTACGGCGTTTTGGCTTATCGACATGTTGAAGGCATTGCGTTGTTTTCTCATTTTCGTCGGCACTGCAGAACACGATCCATTGACAGAATTATCCCCAAATTGGGAGAAAACAAGAATGAAATTTTTCCCAAAAAAATGTGCAAGGTTGAGAACATATTTTGCGCCATCACAAACCAGACCAAAGGAAAAAACAATCCTTCTAATATTTTTTCTTTGTCTTTATCCATATTTTTAGGCCCATCGAAAAACAGACTCTGCGTCGATACATCGATGCGCTTTGTTGGTTCTTTTATCTTCAGAATGATTTTCTAGTTTTGTTCTGAAGATGTAACTCGCTGTTTATCGCAAGATTGATGCTCACCAAAAAAGTTTTTTTGCTTCTGTACTATTTTTTCTAGAGCGTCTTTCGCAAATTTTTTACGTTGCTATGACATGAAATAGACGTTGCTACAGCACAAGAAAGATGATTTGATGGATTGTACCTGATAGGGAAATAGGACTTATCTGACGCAGAAGAGGCGCGTCATCTTGTGTAAAAAGGTTCTATGTGTTCCCGCACATTATTTTTAGTCATTTTGCAAAGCGCTAAATACGTCGATAAATATCGAAGAAAATATAATCCCAGATGGCATTTATATGGGATGGTAAGAATTATTTTCATTAGAAAGAGCAACATGAAATTCAGTAAAATTTTTCGCTTGTGGAACTGGTAAGATCCGACACCGTAAGGCGTCATGGCATCGATAACGCTGCATCTCCAGGATCCTCAATGACCTCACGCGCATGGCAATTGCGTTAGAACAAGTGCGGTTCATACTCGGCGCAAAAGAACTTCATATTTCCTCTGGATATCGCTGCGTAGCCTTAAATAAAAAAGTTGGTGGTGCAGCCAACAGCGCCCATCTCAGTGGGCTTGCGGTGGATTTTACCTGCGCAAAATTTGTATCCCCGCGCGAGACTTGAACACACTTAAGTAAAATAGACATGGTGTTCGACCAATTAATTTTTGAGTTTGGAAGAGGGGTACATTTCGCGTTAGCAGAAACAACAGCTAGCACGCGCCAGATAGTCTTGACAATAGACCGTAGCGGGACACGGTGCGGCGTATTTTAAACGCATCACAAAAGTGACGATTAAATGGTGCCGATCACCATACTGGAAGGATTGTGGGTGTTATTTGCAGGCGCAATGGAAGCGATCGTTCCGGTAGCGTTGATGAAGAATGGGCGCCGAGAACAACGCCTTATTTATCTCTTTTTAGGGATTGCTACTACCACCTTTGTGGCTCCTGGCATGAATGAATATTTTCTGCCGGATGCAAGTAGGATGATGCAAGGTGCGGTCGCATTTGTGTTCTGTCTGGTGGGATTAAATTTGAGTATTGTGATAGTCCGTCTGGTCGGCAAGCGAGGGGAAACGATTGTTGATTGTCTGTTAGGCAGTGTACTCGGTGCGCCTACTAATAAAGAAAAATAACATGGAAACACAGATACAGAGCATCATGATCTGGACGTATGTAGCGGTCAATATTTTGTTATTGCCGCCATCGATATGGCTAGGGACATCGCCTCAGCGGCCTAGAACCTTACGCGTCATTGCAACAATGATTTGTGCCGCCGGCGTGGCCAATCTAGTGGGAATAGCATGGTTCAGTTACGGTGATATTTGACCGGGTGAAATTATTACCAACCTTAGCGCGACTGCAATGCTGTACTGGATAGCTTTACATATAGCGCCTGCGGAAGTGCACACCAAGTTTAAATCGTGAAGCACCATACTTAAGGCAAGTCTGAATAACTACAAACGTGCCGAATTAATTAAAGCAAAAGATTGCCACAAAAAATGCGTCAACAAGAATGCCATTTTTCAACTATATTCAGCGTTTTATCGTTGAGTGTAGTGCCTCCTGCGCGATTTCTCGCCCGCTGGACACTAGTGGCGCATCCATTTTCATGCGCCATACAACAAGTCAGCCAGTGCGCAGGTGACGAAGAAGCGAGCGTCATTTTTCACCATCTCGCGATAGCGCACTTTCGAAAAACTAAAGTGGCGTTTAATAATGCTGAAGCAATCTTCAACTTTGGTACACGCACCCTATTTGCAACGGTTTTTCATATGCTCTTTTTCGGTTAGTTCATGCGAACGTGTGCCGCGACAATTGCTAAAATATCGTGCTTTTTTAACAACTTTTCTGATTGCTTCTTTTTGATCGATGTAGGCCGAATCATCCCATACACGCCTCTCGTCGCCATGCAGTAACTTGGGCAATGGTTGACTGTCATGGGCAATGGTTGGCGTGACTACGGCAAATTAGATCAACGTGGTTTTGCTATCGACGCCGATAGGGCTTTTTATGCCAAAGTGCCATTGATTGCCTTGCTTCGTCGGCGCCATTTCTGGGTCGTGTTTCTTGTCTTGGTTGTTAATCGACGGTAGCGTGCCGATGATTTTGGCATCAACAATATTGCCGCTGGACGCCTTCATGCCACGCTATTACAAATACCGACCAACTTCTTCAAACACAAGTCGCCCCAGATCGTGACGTTCCAACAAGTGACGAAATTTATACGCCGTCGTTTCATCAGGAACTGGTGCGCAGCTTAGATCAACACCGACAAATTTACGCATCGACATCGCGTCATACAAAGGCTCTTCCAGGCGACGATCGGACAAGTTGCAACAATGGCTCCAAGAAATTAGTCGCACCATGGGTTCCAGTCGGATCGGTGGACGGTCATTGCCAGTCTCTGGATAATGTGACAAATCAATTTGCAAAGCGTGGACCAAGGGAATACTTGGTTTATCTCGGTCAAGAACTTACCACAACGCGTCGTTTGTTTCATGGAATTTACCAATCTGTAGCTTCTATATCTTGCTTAATGATTGAACCACGTTGGGCGTTTACTTAATCAGAGAAGCCTTAAATCAGAGTTATTCACAGATGTTGTTGATAAATTTTTTCAGCATTAGATGCACTAAGGCGATTTTCTGCTTCAAGTAGTTACTTTTAATTACTTCATATATTGAGTATGAATAGCTGATATTAGAATAATAAAGCAGACATCTTTTGCTGCGCTGCGATATGGTTTCGTCTATCTCCTCCAAAACCTCAAAGGTTTGGATTTAACCCGCTAACTTAGGTTTAAGGGATTTTTTTCCTAAAAAAATATCTTCTCGGTGGACGCTGAAAATGTAGAGTAAAAATAGATACGGTATTCTTTCTGATTTGGTGACGCCTAATAACCAAACAAGACGTTTAGTGCCAATTTGAGATGGGTTATTGCCAGAACCTGATAGAATCTTGGCCTATTTAGTATTTAGTATCATGTAGCAAATAGATGAGCATTTTGCCTAGCGTGTTTGTCCGCACCGCGTTGGCCCTAAGCGCATCACAAAATAAGCTAAATGAGCAAGTTTGTTTTTTGCAATTTGACTCTTCGTAGCAAGGTTAGTAAAGTGCGGACTTCGTAATTTATCTATGCTTGATTAGGTAGCCGCTTTTGAGTGCGATATTGTCAGTCAGGAGTGTGGGCTGACAAGAGCAAAGTCTTAAAAAGCCCGAGTGGTGAAATTGGTAGACACAAGGGACTTAAAATCCCTCGACTTAATCGTCGTACCGGTTCAATTCCGGTCTCGGGCACCAATTGTATTACCAGCAGAAAAGTATGACTTTAAACCCAGTTCCTTCATAGGTAACTGGGGGTTTTATTGCCCACGGACATGGTTAAGTAGCCTAATAAATTCGGACACTAAATTTGATAAGCTACGATCAAAGGATTGTGAGTGAAAATGCAAAAAAGATAGGACTTACGCAAAATCGTTCTATCAGCCGTTGTGCTTTCCTAGCTGCATTATTGTGGGTACTGTTTTCGTCGGCATGCCTTGCTGGGATAATTTGCGTTAGTCCTAATACGCAGTAAACAGCTAAGTCTGGCGCAGTTGTTAAGTGTTTGTTGCAGAAAAATGGTCACCTTAAAAGAGATTGGATGATTGGAACGAAAATAAGCGCGCTATCCCTTGGCAACAACGCCAGCCTTGATACGTTTGAAATTTGAGTACTTGCCGTACTGGCAGAAAAAGAAGCATCTACCCCGGATAATTATCCATTGTTATTAAACACCCTCGTTAACGGTTGTAATCAATTATCTAGTCGTAATCCGGTCAGGTCGATCTCTTAGTCGACCGTGCTGGAGGGCCTTGTAGCGACTCATGCAGCACAAGCTGGTAGTCGGGGTCACTATAGGCTGGTGCAAGTGTTATCAAATACGGGCATCGCATTGCGAGTTAAATGGACGCTTGAACCAGACAAGTTGGCGGTATTGACACCTTGATCTTGTGCGGTCCTCAGACCGCTAGTGAGTTACGCACGCGCTGCGCGCGCCAGTTTCGCTTGGCAAATCACGCCATGGGCTTCCCTTGCGCGTTGTCCACCGTACCTTCTGAATAAAGAGGCGATTATCGGCCCTACTACGCCCTCTATCACCCGCTTTTCCGTACACTAACGGGTACGCGTTCCCATTGATTATCTTGTAACATCAGTCGTAGTATGTCGGCACTCTTTAAAAACCAGAATGTAAACACAGTTTTAAAAAAGTTAACCGCTTTTTATATGTCAATATGCCCTAGCAAATACCTAGCATCAGAGCAGGTATTTACCTACCAAAAATTCGGTAAACCCTGATAGCATTTTTCTCTCATTCTTCGGATGACGATGCTGAGTGTTCAGCATGGACACAAAACGCATTTTCGGCATCAAAATACAAATTAAGCTAATCATATGCGGTACGGGCTGATTAACTGTTTTGCTAATGTACTAATATATTCTACCGATAAATAATTCGTTAGATTGAATAATAATGCCGTTTGCGCTTGATATTTGTTAATACAAAGCGGGGTAGTTTAGGTCGATTAGCAATATAAGTAATTGATGCGTAGTGCCTCCTTTTCAAATCCTATAGCCTATAATTATTGAAAGATGCATTACGACAACAAGTACAGTTTGATATCCTGGAAGGCCCAAAAGGTAAGCAAGCGGCCAATATTCAAAACCCGTGATTTTACAGATGTATGATGCATAGATTCACATCTATGTGTTCCGGTTCACAGCTCAACAGAGTTCGTGAGTTTTTTGCATAAAAAGATTAATGTCACGTAAGAAGTTAGTTATTAGTAGTTAGGATCCATCTATTTTGCCAATTTTAGGTGATTTTAATTGATTTGAAAGAGGTTCTGGCACCAAAAGCGTGGTCGACGCTGCTGGTATTAATCCTGATGGCGCTTTCAGTTTTTTGATAACAGCTGCTCTGCTGTGTATGGCTTGAGCAACGAGGAGAAACGGGCTGGCGATGCGTATAAGGTGAGGGCTGTGAATACGCGTATGCTGAGAATTAGTATTGGCAATAGAATGGCATTATAAAATGTAGGTAAAGTTTGGATATTGCTCGGACTTCTATGTTGTCATGTTGGTCGGGTTTGTGATGCAGGACTATTTTAATCAACTAAAACAACTCACCACCATCATGCCCAAAACGTCGAAGAACGCCATCAGCATCCATCGATATCCAACCACCGCGTTGCCTTACAACATCGTATTCCCAGTCCGGCAAAACATAGCGTTTCAATGTTTTCTCATTCTCAGTATAGATATGTAGTGCCGGACGATGCGTATGGCCATGAATTAGTGTATCGGTTCCTGTTTCGGTAAACAGTGCTGCAATAGCGTGTGGATTGACATCCACGATTTCTATTGATTTGTGCTGCTGTTCTTTGCGGCTTTGATCTCGTACGCTTGCAATGATGGTTTTGCGTTGCGCCAGCGGTAGTGCCAGAAATTGTTGTTGCCATTCGGGCTGCCTTACCTGAGCTCGAAATGCCATGTAATTGACATCATCGGTACATTGGGCATCGCCATGTGCTAATCCTATGCGGTGACCAGCAATGCTGGCTATAAACGGATCGGGCAGCAACGTCAGGTTAGCTGCTTGCGCAAAAGTATCAGCTACCAAAAAATCTCGATTGCCGGCGATCCAAAATACCGCCACCCCCGTCGCGCTAAGCTGACGAATAGCATCGGCAATTTGATGGTTATAGGGTTTTTCAAGATCGTCGTCACCAGCCCAATATTCGAACAAATCACCCATTAAGTATAGTTGTTGTGCGTTGCATGCGTGCGTTTGCAAAAAATTGTTAAATGCTTGCGTAGTGCAAGGATGTGCTTCCTGCAAATGCAGATCCGAGATAAAAAGTGCAACCCCAGGTTTTTGTACTAGCGTGGGTAAAATGGTGTCTGACATATTAGATTGGTGAATGTTAGACGATTAAATTACGTCGGCTTTTTCGATGATGACA
>JACMQE010000122.1 GCA_014377145.1 Glaciimonas sp.
GAATAGTTTGAGAATGGGTTTGAACACCGACGGATTCGCGGCTAATGACCTGGCCATCGCGAAACAGCACAACGGAGGCAAGTTCGGTGGAAGTTTCGATGGCAAGGATAATCGGCATAGACGTTATTTTACCGCGCCCAACCTCTGCAAACGTGGGTTCATCAACGCTTATTCAATGGTTTATTATTAGTAGACAAAGGCTAAGCAAGAATTAAGCAATAGTTTTTCAAAATTGGTAAGATTAATGCATTTGCTTAATAACCTGTGCCCAAAGAAACTATTTTCCAGCAAGCTGTCAGGCTTGCGAGGCCGAAGCGAAAAATGTGCTGGGAGCAGCATAGATTTTGCCAGGTTTGAAACGCCAATAGCGGACTATTGGTCAAAAAACTAGTGAAATATGGACTGCTCAGAGCATTTTACAGCCGACTACCCGTAAGTCCGAGAGTCTTCTAGCATCAGTAAGTGTGGCCAAGGCAAAATGCGCGCATGCCTGTTCTAATTATTAATAACGAAAATCACCCACAACTCGCCCAGATTCTGGCCAGGGATGGCTGGGTAGTCGCCTGCCTATGTGCTGCCTGGTGCGGTAGCTGCCAAGAATATCAAAAAAATTTCACGGCATTAGCAATATGCCATCCTGAAGCTCGGTTTGTTTGGATAGACATTGAAGATCAGGCTGACCTGATGGATGACCTCGATGTCGATAATTTTCCTACCTTGCTAATTCAACGTGGCAAAATTGTGACATTTCTGGGGCCGGTTGAGCGCGACCTCCGAGTGGCTGAAAGAATATTTTTAGCCCAGTACACACAAAATCTCACTGATCTGGCGATAGAAGCAGATAGCTCACCAGAACGCCGCAAATGGCAAATTAATGGTAATTTGGTGTCGCGGCTTCAAAAAGTGGCTAGTTAACTTTTAATCCGCAAGCCAGGGGCTGCGATCAGGATACGGAAACTGCGCCATCATAAAATCAACAAAGCTGCGGACCTTGGCCGACGATAAACGGCGGCTTGGGTAAACCAATTGCACGGATATCTTGTTAATTTGATGCTCCGACAGCACCCGTACCAGTTCGCCGGTTCATAAATCAGCGCTCAATAGAATACGAACTGCGCATAGCGGTCCCTATTCCAACAAGGACGCAGTGCTGGAACAGTTCAGCGTTATTGGATACAACCTTACCGATAATTGGTACGATCGATACACTATCGGGTGACTGAAAAGTCCAGTGATGACAAAAGTTCTCTAATGAAAATCAGACATGCATGCTGTTGCATGTCTTCCGGCAACAGCGGCGCACCGTGCTGTATTACGTATTCTGGGGATGCGCATAACAACACTTCAGCGATGCCTAATTGAAGAGCTGCCATAATGACATTAAACTTCTGGAGGGCCGCAAAAATACTTACGTCAAAATCTTCTTCAACCAAATCAACTGTACGATCTGTCAATTTCTACATCCAACACCATGTCTGAATATTGCAGAGAGTATTGCGGAAGAAAATGCGCCAGTTGCATTTATTCAAAATTAATATGGGAATAGATATGCAACGTTCCCGCAGGCTTTTTGGACACAGCAGAGGCGCCGCATCAGCCTCGTCGCTTTCAGTAAAAATGCTTCGCACACGCTCCAAATAGACATGCCCTGTTTCAGTCAGAAACATTCTAGTGTAGAGCGACTCAAAAAGCGCGCGCCTAAATAATTTTCGAGATCTGCAACGTCGCGCGTAACAACGATGTTGGACAGCGTAAGCTCTTACACCATACCCACAAAACTACTTTTCTCGACTACTTTTGAAAAAATTAATATTGACTGTAGGTGATCCATATCTTTAGCCACTTCTTATTTCAGGCTTTTTTACCCTGTTTCAGACCATTTTCTGTCGACTTTGGCCATGCACAGGAATTTACTTGTAACTTAACCACGAAAAAGTAGCTCACTAGGATAAGCTAAATAATAAACATGTTCAGGTAGCCGAGCTAGTTTTCAACATTCGAGGCATGAACCTAATAGCTTTAACGATAAACCATGCAAAGTACTTCTATGTTAGTTACATAGGAAGCATTCGCTATTGATAGCACGATTAGCCTAGCATTTTTTATCTTGGCATTGACTGTAATTTAGTAAATTTAGTCACTTAGCTAGCGTAAAACTGGCCAACCCCGAAGCCAACCGCCCATAATGCCAGCACCGCCGAAATACTGACTATCGCTTGCCATGCAACAGCCGCTGGGTCGCGTTGCTGCAACAACGTCTACAAGCCAAACATATCGACATTAACATCAACAACGCTAGTATCAGCGGCGAAACCAATATTGACGGTAGTGCCCGACTCCCCGAGATGTTTTTAAAAAAACATCAAAATATTGTCATCATAGAACTTGGGGCCAACGATGCGCTGCGTGGCATTCAACTGAAAGCTACCGAAGCCAATTTACATGCCATGATAGCAGCAGCACAAAAAGCTAATGCCAAAGTTTTACTTGTTGGTATGCGTATTCCGCCTAATTATGGGCGCGACTATACTGAAAAATTTTTCGGTTTGTATCTAACCATAGCAAAACAGACTAACGTAACCCTGGTACCGTTTTTATTGGAAGGCATAGTTGACAAACCGCAATTGTCTCAAGCTGATCGGATTCATCCGATAGCGGAAGCGCATCCGATCATATTGAGTAACATCTGGCAAAAATTGCAGCCCTTAATGAGAGGCACGTCTTCCATAAAAGAAGAGCTGTCATCTCATATTCGAAGGCCATATTGAAATAAAATATGCCACTTTACGATAGCATTTTTTTAACATCTTTACTTTATTTTGCCGCTAAATTGTCATCCGTTGGATTAGAATAAATCACAGGTCTCAGTATTTTTACCTTAGCCTTCTGCTTCAATACTTCAACATAAGCTAGCATTTCCTGCTGCGACAAAGCAGATGATATCTGTTGTTGCTCTGACTGTCTACGCGCTTGATCGACGGTAGCTGGTTGAGCGACTTTACCAATACGATAGATGGCATAGCCCTGCTCTGGCAAATAAATCCCGACATAAGCCGGCAATTTGCTAATATCAGCTTTCATGACTGCATCAAATACAATGGGTGTGATGCCCTGATGGCTAACACGTGAAATTGTCTTTACCGCAGAAAAACCAACAATATCATCTTTTTCCTTTAAGGCTGCCAATTTAGAGACACCTGCCTTTAGCGCAAACTCGGCTTCTGCAGCTTGCATTACTTTGGCCCGAACTATTTCCTTAACATCTTCAAACGCCTGCTTAGTGATGGGTTTATAATCAGTGACGTGTCCGGCAACCAGCGTATTTGGGGCAACTTCAATTGCTGCAGTATTGCGTTTATTTTTTACCGAACCATCAGCAAACAATGCCGTCAAAAAAATTTCATTGTTGTAGGTTGCGGCAGCATCAACCGCAAAACTTGGATGTCGGCCCAGATTTGCCACAGTTTGGATAGATAGTTTCAACTTATCAGCGGCAGGCTTCAGACTACTCGACTGCTCATATACCGTATCGCTAAATAACTCAGCCAACTCCGCGAATTTTTTCGCCTCCAACTGTTTCTTAATTGCGACAGCAATATCACCTTTAACTTGCGCCAGAGGCTTAACTTCCTCTGGCTTAATGCCTGTCAACTGAATAATGTGATAGCCAAAATCAGATTCAACAACGTCGCTAACTTCGCCTTCCTTGAGTTTCAGCGCTGCATCTGAAAAAGGCTTTACCATCATATTTTCACCGAAATAACCTAAATCACCACCCTGCTCCGCCGAATCAGTATCTTGCGAATTTTCTTTGGCTAGCCTAGCAAATTTAGTCGGGTCCTTCTGGACTTGTGCCAGCAAGCTATTAGCCTTTGTTTTCGCGGCTGCTTTCTCGGCATTAGTAGCATCCTTTTTAATCGTAATTAAAATATGGCTTGCACGACGTTGCTCAAGGGTAGTGTGGTGCTTTAAATTTTTGTCATAATACAATTTGATATTTGCATCACTAACTGTCACCTGTGCAGCTACTGCTGCACTGTCTAGGACAATATATTCCACATTAACTTGTTCGGGAATTTGAAATTGTTGGCTATTATTATCGTAATATTCCTTCAGCGTACCATCTGTAATTTTGACCTTCGGTGCGTAATCGCTGGTTTTAAATAACACCTCCTGAATATCACGCTCTTGATCATTAATATTCGAAATCCGCAATGCCAGCGATTTCGGTGCAAACGCAGTGGCTTGAATTGCTCCAGTCAATTGCTGCAACGCTAAATCCTGGCGCAGCCCGGCTTCATACATTTTTGGTACAGTACCCTGCGCGGCTAGTAAACTACGGTATTTTTCATTATCGAATTTACCGTCAGCGCCTTGTAATTCTGGAGTACCAAGCAACGTTTGCTGTAGGATGAAATCAGACACCATCAAATGCTCACGCGTCACCGCTGCCAATTGTGCACGTTGCGCAACGAGGTTATCCAAAATGCTTTGTTTGGCTGCTTTCGTATCAAACATCTTAGCGTCAAATTGAGGGCCGAACATTTGCTGCATCCGATCAATTTGCTGACGCTGCGCCGCATCCCAATCTTGCTGGGTAATAGATTGCCCAGCGACTTTTGCCACATTGTTAGCGCTATCGCCAAAGCCAGTATAACTTTGTAAGCCAACCAGAGCGAAAGAAGGAATGATCAACAAAAGGAGCAAAAACTGCATAAAGCGTTTATGGGAGCGAATAAGCTCAAACATGGTAGCCAATCAAAGACAAATTGCTAAAATCATTAGCAGATATGAAAAAAAGCAAATTTTCGTTTGCTTTTTTATTCTGGCGGATTGAACAGGACTCGAACCCGCGACCCCCGGCGTGACAAGCCGGTATTCTAACCAGCTGAACTAACACTCCTAAAAACGGCATGCTGCAATAATTTTTTCAAATTATATCGCAATTATTTTTGCTTGACTAAAATGGTGAGTCCTGAGACATTCGAACTCCTGAACTATGCCTTGTAAGGGCGTCGCTCTACCCACTTTACCAACTCAAACCAAATATGATTTAAAATTAAGAGCGCAGTTAGTCAAACAATTGAGATTTATCACAACGCTAAAGGCAATTATTTTGCTGCATCTTTCAATGCTTTGCCAAGCTTAAATTTATGAACTCTAACAAAATCGATTTTAATCAGCTCAACCGGTACGTGCAGCGGAAGATGCAGCTACCTTCATAATATCTGCGGATTTGGAAATATGCGCGATTAGTTCGACTTTGTTCAATGAAGTCGCCCTCAAAAAATCAAATTTTGCATAGTTTATTCGCGCAAAAAATGGCAAAACTACGTGTCAAGCGGTTTGCCATCATCTAGAAATTTTCATTCCAAAAATAATCCACCCTATCAATTTTCCATAAAAAACGCTCCCTCGGGCGCTTTTTTACAAATACTTAAAACAGTTTAAATCAGCATTAAAACAAACTAACCTTGAATCTCGTACCGACCTTATCAAGCATGAGTCAGTGCTTGACCACAATCGTATCTGGTTTTTCAATAGGTTTAGCCACAGCGGCAGCATCAACCACTACCTCCTCATCGGTAAGTGGCACCGGTGGCCGCTCAAGAGCGATTTCCAGAACTTTATCGAACCAGCGTACCGGGATAATTTCGAGCTTGTTTTTTACGTTGTCAGGTATATCCGCTAAGTCTTTGACGTTTTGTTCAGGAATCAGCACTGTCTTGATTCCACCCCGATGCGCCGCCAAGAGCTTCTCTTTTAATCCACCAATTGGCAACACTTCGCCACGTAACGTAATTTCACCCGTCATTGCCACGTCTGCACGCACTGGAATCCCGGTAAAGATTGATACTAGAGCGGTAGCCATTCCGATTCCTGCCGAAGGACCGTCCTTCGGGGTCGCACCTTCCGGTACGTGGATATGAATGTCCGTCTTCTCAAAAGCTTCGTTCTTGATGCCTAGCTTCTTGGCACGACTACGCATTACCGTACGCGCTGCTTCGATCGACTCTTTCATCACATCACCGAGCGTACCAGTACAAATGATTGCGCCTTTACCATGCATCGCTACGGCCTCAATAGTAAGTAGTTCGCCACCTACTTCAGTCCATGCAAGTCCAACTACCTGACCAACTTGATTTTCTTTTTCGGCAACGCCAAAGTCGTAGCGGCGAACACCTAGAAATTTATCAATATTTTTTGACGTAATAGCGACTTTTTTCTCCTGCTTTCTCAGCAGAAGCAACTTCACCACCTTACGACAAATTTTAGAGATTTCACGTTCCAGAGAACGGACACCAGCTTCCCGTGTGTAATAACGAATGATGTCGCGAATAGCGTTCTCAGCCACGCTGATTTCGTCAACCTTCAGACCGTTATTCTTGATCTGTTTAGGCAACAAATAACGCAACGCAATATTAGCTTTTTCATCTTCCGTATAACCCGACAAACGAATAACCTCCATTCGATCCAGCAACGCTGGTGGGATATTGAAGGAATTTGACGTCGCCACAAACATCACGTCGGACAAGTCAAAATCCACTTCAATGTAATGATCCGAAAACGTATGATTCTGCTCAGGATCAAGCACCTCAAGCAATGCCGATGACGGATCACCACGGAAGTCCATTCCCAACTTATCGATTTCATCAAGTAAAAATAATGGATTACGCACCCCAACCTTAGCTAGACTTTGCAAAATCTTACCTGGCATTGAACCGATGTAAGTCCGACGATGACCACGAATCTCTGCCTCGTCACGCACACCGCCTAATGCCATCCGAACGAATTTCCGATTAGTGGCATGAGCGATCGATTGACCAAGCGAGGTTTTACCTACGCCCGGTGGGCCGACGAAACACAAAATCGGGGCTTTTAGCTTGTCGACACGTTGTTGGACGGCAAGGTATTCCAAAATACGTTCTTTGACCTTATCCAAACCATAGTGGTCACCTTCGAGCACTTTTTCAGCGTTACCCAACTCGTTATTTACCTTAGATTTTTTCTTCCATGGCAAACCAACCAGTGTATCAATATAGTTGCGTACTACCGTCGCTTCGGCTGACATCGGCGACATGAGTTTCAGCTTTTTCAGTTCACTTTGCGTTTTCTCCAGCGCTTCTTTTGGCATCTTTGCAGCAAGGATTTTCTTTTCAAGCTCATCCAGATCAGCACCCTCCTCGCCTTCACCGAGTTCTTTCTGAATCGCTTTGACTTGCTCGTTCAAATAGTATTCACGCTGCGATTTTTCCATCTGACGTTTGACTCGACCACGAATACGTTTTTCAACTTGCAAGATGTCTAACTCACCTTCAAGTTGCCCAAGCAAATGCTCATAACGCTTGCCAACGTTGAAGATTTCCAAAATAACCTGCTTTTGCTCCAACTTAAGCGGCAAGTGGGCAGCGATAGTGTCAGCAAGACGGCCGGCATCATCTATTCCAGCCAATGAAGTCAAGATTTCTGGTGGGATTTTTTTATTAAGTTTGACGTATTGGTCAAACTGCTGAACGATGGCGCGGCGCATCGCTTCAACCTCTGCATCATCGCCCAACTCCGATGCAACCGGGGTCAAATCAGCCACAAAATGTGTATCCAGTTCA
>JACMQE010000123.1 GCA_014377145.1 Glaciimonas sp.
GTGCAGAAAGAAGCACTGGCAACTGAATTGGTAAAAGCGATCAATATTATTTTGGAAGGTCATAAATACATTAGCTATTGCGTTGCTGAATTATTAACCTCTGAATCAGCAACGAATGATCAAAAACTTTTACATGAATTATTATCGGTTCGTGAATATGAGATTTTTTATAAATTAAGCCAGGGAGAAGGTGTCACCAAGATTGCTGATGAATTATGTCTTAGTGTGAAAACCGTGAGTACCTATCGTACGCGCGTATTACAAAAAATGAGTATGACTAATAACGCTGATATTATTTATTATGCAATTAAAAATAACTTGATTGATTAATTAATGTTTATAAATTGGCATAAGTTGTGGGAAATTTGAAGAATGTACTGCATTAAATGCCACCATACTCGGCGCTTAATGTTGGGTTCGGGACCATCTATTATTTGTCATTCGCAATGATATTTTGCTTCGATACCAGTAAGCCATATTGGAAAATCAATATATGTAACTGCGAATCCTGCGTAACGTATTAAACTTTCATGAAAAAAACTAACACCTCGCTACCAGCAGAATCTCGCTCAGCGCTTCTGCGTATTTTCTTGGCGGAAGATTCGGTGGATATTCGAGATTGATCATTGAGCCCGTAAAAGATATTTAAGGGCTAAAGCTGGCAGAATTTTCTGAAGAAGAATGTGATGCAGAGCGGTACGATACATTGATTCTGGATATTGAGTTGAAGCACGGCAATTAGATGAATTTACTAAAAGTGCTCTCTAAATTGAATAAATATTTAGATAACCTCAAAGTCATTTTCAGTAATAATGTCAGCCAGGTATATCATCGTATAGACAAACAATACGGCGTGCGCTTTTTTTGATAAAACTTCTGAGTTCACTAAGTTACGGACCTTGCTCGAAGAGCTTGGTCCCAGTGCTCATTAGGCGTTGCCTGATGACATGTTTTGGCATGCGATATGCTTGCTTTGTAGGTCCGCAAAATCCAATCTTTCTTAAGAACCTACACGCTTCCTAAATATTCTGAACACTATTTTGGTCCGGGGGAGTGCGGTTGTTAATGCCAGTTGGATAGATTTTTTTAACTGAGTCTCAAATCGTAAGTGCTTAAAGAGAGTTTGAATAAGAAAAATATACGTAACACGGATATAAGGTGCGAAGTAAGTGATGATCACCCGCATTACCAATATCTGCTGAAAAGCTGTACCCTTGAACGCTTTGCATCTACCAGTATTTATTTTTCGCCGACCATCACAGTCCGGTGGCGTTGACGTTTGTTGCGATGGCCAGTCGGGATTTTTTCCGTGTCAAGAAGATGCGGATCGTATATATCATGACGATACCGGGATTATGGAAACCAGGAAATTCCAAATTATAGAACAAACAATTCTGCTTAAAGCTGGCCTAATGACGTTTCAGATCACAAAAGCGCCATGGTCAGACTTACAAGGGGAGGTAATGGGGCGGGCTGGTATTGCCATCCCCATTACCGAGCACAAGCCAAGCGGAGGATTCACTCAGGCAGCGCGAAACGGACCGCTTTACTGCGCGATTTGACGAACCATATAAAAATGTGCGCGAAGAAGAAAAACATGCCATCGCACGTGAATTGCATGACAACATGGGTGCTGTGCTTACAGCGCTAAGTATGCATTTGGAGGGGGGGTTTATAAAGTCTTGCCAGATGATGCGCTGTGGGATGATCGGCGGGCCCGGATTCAGGATTTATTGCGGTCATTGGTGGTTACTAAGCGTCGGATTCAAACCGAACTTCGCCCGAATATGCTTGACCTGTTTTGACTGAAGGCAGCAATCACTGAACAATTGGATGACTTCGGTCAGCGAACAAAAATCATTTTTCATGCGAGTTTCCCCGACGAGAGTATCATTATTAATCATAAAATTTAGATTGCTGTGTACCGGATGTTGCAGGAAATATTAAACAACGTTGCTAAACATGCCCAAGCAACCCAGGTGGACATTATACTGGACATTGACGAAGATCGACTGACGCTGGCGGTGAGCGAAAACGGCATAGGGATATCGCAGGAGCGTTTGGAAAGTGTGCATACGCCTGGGTTGCGTCGATTGAAAGAACGCGCCAGTTTTTTTGGCGGCAAGGTTGTCTTCAAAACTGCGCAATTTAAAGGCCCAAAAATGGGAGCGATAGCTGTGGTCAAGGTACCAATAATTTTTCCATTACAGAGATTATATGTGGCAGCCCCGGCCCAATATTACCCGCATATTTTGCAGTTTTTCTTGTTCGTTAATTCCTACAGCGAAAACAGATACTGTCTGATAAATACTAGCGACTTTTCTGCTATGCTATTAAAGCATACAAGAAACAAGGACATTATGAATATGGACCCAGCAGAAACTTTTAGCTTGTAATTTGCACCTTTTCTAGTTATATCGCTATATGTACTTAAATAAGTACATATTTTTTTCAAGTGTTTCTTCATTTACTCAGGAGGCTGAAAATGAACAAAGACCAAGTCAAAGGTGGCGTTAAGGAAGTAGCTGGCAAAATTCAAGAGAAAACAGGTAAATTACTAGGCAGTAACCACCAACAAGCTAAGGGCGTAGAAAAACAAATTTCTGGGAAAATTCAGGAAAATGTTGGTGATATTAAAAAAGCCGCCAAAGACGCACGAAAAGGTCGTTAATTAGCTTGTGATGTTGCGGGGCACCGGGGACAGGCGACGGCCGTATTGTACAGATTTACGCAAACCACACTTGCAGCAGCGTTGGCTCTTCTGGGAGCACCAGCTTACTTCCTTCGTTGGTAGTTTTGGTAAACCTGTTTCGTTAGCAATTCTGCTCAGTCATGCTTTATTTGCTTCGGTACGGATTCCATGCAAAAGAGCCCAATCGGGCTCTTTTTATTGATTGTTCAGCAATCTGCTGCTACCAGAATATTGCAAAAAATCTTTGCTACCAAAAGACTATCGGTAGACCGGCGCCACCAACGCAATGCCACGGGTTTCTTGGGCGAATGGGCGATGATGACTAAATCGATCGATAGCTTGGTCACCAGATCGCCAAGAACGTTAACCGATTCGCCGCTCCAAAGTGCGTGATGGCCTTAATGCCGACATCGTTCACAAGCTGCTGACCATTTGTTAACTCTTGTTCCAGTAAGACTTTTTCTGCAGCAATGGCTGATTTTGCTACAAATTCGACAGCCATGAGATAGGTAGCAAGGTTGATGACACCTAGAAGGTGAACATCAACTTCAGGTCCAGGCGCAAGGCGGATGCAAGCATGCAGTGTGCAACGACTTTCAGGCTTGCCATTTTAGGCGATAAGAATTTTTCGATACATATACGCTCCCATATACGATCCAGAGGTGGGCATTGTCTTCTTATTATAACGCAGACGGAAAACAGTCCCCAGCCTTCTAAATGGGGCTGGAATGGATTGAACAGATTGGCTACTCTTGCTTTGGTCGGTTATCTCAACGTAGACTATTCACCATCTTTAAACAGAATTTACAAATTTTATTTGCGGTATTGTCTTTTTAGGCCAATCATATTTGGCAATGCTATTTAGCCAACCTGTTAATACACAAATGTAAAGGGATGTCGAATGATAATGTCAACCAGATAATGATGCAGTCAGCTAATCAGACCCAGATCATTAATCAGGCCGTTTTTCCACCAACGAAAACGTTCTCGTAGGCAGAGCGGTACCGGTGGCCTCAAATTGGCCTGTAAGTTGGGGCGTAAACTAGGGCATAGTCATGTTACGCTGGTCGATCGTACTTTTTATTACATCTGGAAACTATCAATGCATGAAGTCAATGCTGGAACGCGCGATATTCATCAAGAAGGTTTATCGTACCAAATGCTGGCGCACGATAATAAATTTCGTTTTGCCTACGGCATCATGACTGCAATGGATACAAAGCTTAATAATATTACATTCGATTCATCTAATGATGATGAAGCTTGAACCGAATCTATCCCTTCACGCCAGATCTTTTTCTGCAAACTAGTTATTGCAATTGGCAGCGTGTCTAACTAGTTTGGACTAACCGGCGCTGAAGAAAATACCATCTCACTCAATTCGATGGAAGATGCCAAATATTTCCAGCGCCGATTGCTGAAATTATTATCTCTCGCCGACATTAAAAAAGAATTTTTTCCCGATGCCGATATCGTGATTGTAGGCGGTGGCGCAACCGGCGTCGAGCTGGCGGTAGAATTGCGTGAAGCCAGCAGCGTTTATAATGATTACGATTTTCCGCGGCTTCATCCCGATAAGGATGTGCGTATCACCATACTCGAAGGTGCGCCACGTTTGCTTGAGCCATTACCCGAACGAGTGTCCAAAGCAGCGACAAAGTTGCTCCGAGATTGCGATGTGCCAATATTGACGGATTGGCGCGTTGCCAGTATCGCCGAAAAATTTGTTACAGATACAAACAGCAATGATCACCCTTCTGATTTATGTGTCTGGTCGGCGGGAATTAAGGCACCGGATTTATTAAAGTCTCTCGGACTGCCGGTGACCAAATTAGGTCAGCTTGAAGTAGATGGTTCGCTTCTGGTAAAAGGTAGTAAGAATATTTTCGCGTTGGGCGACTGCGCCGCCAGTATTGGTGCTGATGGCAGACTAGTGCCACCCAGAGCACAAGCCGCGCATCAACAGGCCGACCGATGTTTATACGCGACCAATAAGGGCCAAGCAGACACCAACGCACCTTATGTCTACAAGAATTATGGTTCGCTGGTGTCATTCGGAAAAAGTACTTCGGTGGGGACATTAATGGGATCACCGACAAAACTAGGATGGTTTGTCGATGTATTTTTTGCATGGATGATGTATAGCAGTTTGCATTTGAATGCGCTGTTAGGACCAATCCGTACCGGTGTTACAGCTACGGCTAGCAGCTTGATCAAGCACGCGAACCCATCAGTAAAACTATATTAACAAAAAGTGGGGGCATGGAAATACATCTGATAAGACGGCGTGCAGTTTTGAAAAATCAGCAATACCGCCATTAATATATTGAGGCAGTTGTCCAATATCTAATAGCGGTATTTTATATAACGGATTCTTATTTGCCAATTTGATTGCCGACCACACCCCCAACCGCCGCCCCGCCTAACGTACCAAGCGCACTACCGCCAATAAGAACCAAACCTGCAACGCCGCCTGCGCCAACTGCTGTATCAGCACCGCATTGTGACATGCCCGCGCAACCGGATAACGATATCGCCAATGCTAAAGTAACGGTGCTGAGCAGAATATTATATACGATTTTCGTATTGCATCCTTTTGGGAAAGATATTGGGACAATTTTCCTGATGGGAAAACTGTTCTAACCAGTTGCATCATAAACAGTTTGTATTAACACACTTGGCCTGTCCCATAACCATTGATATCAGTAATACACTGATATCAATGTGGGAATTTTCCTGCACGTCGATAGTTTTTACGCCTATACGTTTTGTTTGTACCAGAGAAGGCACTAATTTGTAAAAATTATAATGCGCCGTCTTGTCAGCTTTGGGTCGAGACCGTGTGAAAACGCACGCCGCTAGTAAACTATTTTCAAATTCGACGATTAAATACATATCGTATAGCTAATCGAGGTTTCTGATGAAGCGTTTTGTTCAAGGACCTAATCGTACGCAGAGCGTCCTGTTATCCGAACCAATTGAGGATTATGTCTGTGAAGACAATCCAGTGAAGGTCGTTGATGTCTTCGTAGATTCGCTGGACCTTGGATCGCTCGGTTTCCATATTGCACAATCTGCATGGACCGAACGGCGATCCTATCATCTTGGCGTAATGCTCAAAATCTACATTTATGGTTATCTCAACCTTGTTCAGTTTAGTCGCCGCCTGGAACGCGAGGCCCAGCGCAATATCGAAGTCATGTGACTGACAAATCGCCTGATGCCAAACTTCAAGACGATTGCCGACTTTCGCAAGACCAATGGACCAGCGATCAGTAAAGTCTGTTGGCATTTCGTTCTGCTTTACCGTCATCTCGATCTGTTTGCCGATACCGATATCGCCCTTGACGAGATTAAGTTCAAAGCCGTCAACAACCGTGACAAAAACTTTACTGACAAGAAGCTTCAAGCACGTATCGAACAACTCGAATTCAATATTGCGGGCTATCTCGAGGAACTGGATCGTGCAAACCGCCGACCCTAATTAATTCCTGAAGTACGGGCAACTCATCTAAAAGAAAACGACCGAAATTTGTAAGGTGATTTATACCACCAATGGCATTAATTCGCGCAATAGCGTGATGCGGCACACCATTAATAAGCGTAACATATTCTCCCACCGATGATTTGGTGCGAAAGGGCATTTATTTAGCATTTGAATCAGCGGCTAAAAGGTGGAAAGGTGGGCTATGCCAATCCGCGATTGGCGGTTGGCTATAAGCCGGTTTATTATTCAGTCTGAAGAACACCCGAAACCGTTTATTGAAAGCTGAGCAGTTACACAGAATTATTTAACCCTCAATATTTAAAAACCTGGGCAATGCGACAACCTATTGCTTTTTTGTCGCATGAACACGTCATTATCTAACCACACAAATTTCCACTCGCCATTGAACGATCCAATATAATGCCTCTACCGGGTACGTTTCGTCGTGCTATCACATATTTGTTGTATCCTATTGCAACCGAAACAACACAAATCCAAGGCTAACGCCATATGCCAGAGCATTCTAGTAGCGTCAAATCATTTGACGCTAAACCCCATAGGTCATTGTTTGAACGCCTGACCGCCCTCATTTCCCCAGAGCCAGAAAACCGCGCCGAACTGCTTGATGTTCTGCAAGACGCGCATGAACGCAACTTGATCGATGCCGATGCCTTATCGATGATCGAGGGCGTGTTTCAGGTTTCCGATCTTTCCACGCGCGACATCATGGTGCCGCGTTCGCAAATGGATATGATTGATATCACTAAACCGATTGAAGAATGGATACCAGAGGTGTTGTCGACGGCGCATTCCCGGTTTCCGGCTGTTGATGGTGATCGGGATAAGGTTATCGGTGTATTACTGGCTAAGGATTTGTTGCGTTATTACGCGGAAGATACGTTTGATGTACGCGATATGTTGCGCCCGGCGATCTTTATTCCTGAGTCAAAACGCCTTAACGTGCTGTTGCGTGACTTCCGAGCCAATCGGAATCATATGGCGATTGTAGTGGATGAATATGGTGGCGTCGCGGGCCTGATTACTATCGAAGACGTGTTGGAACAAATCGTTGGTGACATTGAGGATGAATACGACTTCGATGAAGAGGAAGATAACATTCTTGTAATCCGCGATGGTGACCATGGTACTCGATGGCGTATCAAAGCATTGACCGAAATCGCACAGTTCAACGAGGCACTGGATACGCACTTTTCGGACGAAGACGTTGATACTATCGGCGGATTGATTGCAAATCATCTGGGACGCGTGCCACATAAGGGGGATGAGTTTATTTTTGATCATGTGCGGTTTGAAGTATTGCGCGCTGATCCGCGGCAGGTGCATGTGTTGTTGGTCGAGAAGATTCAGGATTCACTTCCTGATCAAGGTTGATGGGATTCGGGGATTAGTTTTGGTTATTAGTTGATAAAGCGGTTTGTTCTCCGTGGGGGCTTGTCGGGCTACCTTCACAAACTTTTGTGGAGAACAAACCGCTTTATCAACTAACCAGTCGAACTCTACATCAACGGAGCACTAACCGTTTCATCAACCAACAACCAAAATCAATCACCCCACTTCGATCCTAACTGTCCATGACCCTCCGATTTAAATGGCAACATCTCCCCATAGCCATCCTAGTAGGCGCACTAAACGTATTCTCTTTCGCCCCCTTCAACGCATGGCCAATTCAGCTACTAACACTAGCGCTACTAACGGCATACCTACTTAAAGTCGAGTCAGTCAAACACGGCTTACTAATCGGCTGGGCAGTAGGATTTGGATGGAGTGCTTGCGGTGTCTACTGGCTGTATATCAGCATGCATGTATATGGTGGTATGCCAAGCTGGATTACCGTATTGGCGGTGGCGTTATTAGCAATATTAGTCGGCATATATACCGGCGCAACGGCAGCAATAACTATCTGGTTACGTCGCTGCTGGTCGACCTCTTACCTTATAACAGCAGTAGCGATTTTTCCCGCCATATGGGGGCTGAACGAGTGGTGTCGCGGCTGGATATTAACCGGATTTCCATGGCTGGTATCCGGCTATGCCCACACCACTAGCCCGCTCGCAGGCTACGCTCCCATAATCGGCGTCTATGGCGTTGGTGCAATCGCTGCGTTAATCGGTGGCTGCTTGGCATTATTGCCGCAAAAAAAATTCCCAAGCCTCTTGGCGATAAGCATTCTGGTAGTCGGATTTGATCTGCGCACCATCGACTGGACCTATGCTAGCGGCAATCCAATTTCAGTACGGTTACTGCAAGGAAATATTGCACAGGAAATGAAATTCGACTCTACCTGGGTGGATCAAACATTAGGTCTTTATAAAAACATGATCAGCGCTGCGCCAGCTGATCTGATAGCCACACCCGAAATTGCAGTGCCCATACTACAAACCCAGCTGCCCCCAGAATATCTGGCTGGCATAGCGCAATTTTCGCAGCAATCCGACAGCCATATCATGCTAGGCATCCCCATCACCGACGGTCCTGACCTGTATGCTAATAGCGTACAGGGATTTTCCCCGGATTCCGCAAAAATGGCCAATAACGCACCTTACAAATCATCAATTTACCGCTACAACAAACACCATTTAGTTCCTTTTGGCGAATTTACTCCTTATGGCTTCCATTGGTTTGTCAATCTGATGAATATCCCTCTCAGCGACT
Source organism: Glaciimonas sp. (assembly GCA_014377145.1). Next base: position 8,853 of record JACMQE010000123.1, read on the forward strand.
TTAACAGGGGCGCTTTGATTCAGCCACCGTTCGCCGTCAAGGACCAATGGATCTTACCAAATATTTGCTATGAAGATTTATTTGGTGACGAAATAGTGACACAATTATTTGCTTCTGAGGCCGCAGGTTATCCTGTAGCAACGATTTTGCTAAATATGTCGAATATTGCCTGGTTCGGTGATTCCATCGCATTACCGCAACACTTACAAATTTCACAAATGCGCGCTATCGAAACCGGTCGCCCAATGCTACGTGCCACCAATACCGGCACCACCGCCATTATTGATCCGCATGGCAACGTCAGCGCCCACTTACCTCCCCTCACACGCGGCACGCTAGCTGCGACAGTGCAGGGCTATACCGGAAATACGCCCTATATTGTGTTTGGCAATCGGTTGCTATTAATATTTGCGGCTCTGATGCTGGCCGGAGCATGGCTGACTGGCGGTACACACCACACGCCACAGAATTAACCAAAGCGCTGTATCCATAAAGTGGCAAAAGTTAACCTACCGTCGGATACAACAAGGTGCACTGCCAATACATAAAGCTGTTAAAACCCGCTAAAATCGCTGCTTTCAGCGAAACGCAATTTGCTTTCCAGCAACCGATCCTGCCGCATGGAGCAGCATAAAAAATAATGCTTACATTTCAACAAGTTATTCTCAAATTGCAAGACTATTGGGGCGCTCAGGGATGCGCGTTAATGCAACCGTACGATATAGAGGTAGGCGCCGGTACGTCCCACACTGCCACTTTTCTTCGCGCTATCGGACCAGAGCCCTGGCGCGCAGCCTACGTTCAGCCTTCACGCCGCCCTAAAGATGGTCGCTATGGCAATAATCCAAACCGCATGCAACATTACTACCAATATCAGGTGGTATTGAAACCGGCACCGGAAAACATCCTTGATCTGTACCTCGGTTCTTTGGAAGCGCTGGGCCTTGACTTGCAAAAAAACGATGTACGTTTCGTTGAAGATGACTGGGAAAACCCGACCTTAGGGGCCTGGGGTCTGGGCTGGGAAGTCTGGCTGAATGGCATGGAAGTCACACAATTCACCTATTTTCAGCAAGTCGGTGGCCTAGACTGCAAACCCGTATTAGGCGAGACTACCTACGGTATTGAACGACTGGCAATGTATTTGCAAGGTGTCGAAAATGTCTACGACCTGGTTTGGACAGAATGGGTCGAGAACGGTGTCAAAAAATATCTGTATTATGGTGATGTGTTCCACCAGAATGAGGTTGAACAATCTACCTATAACTTTGAATACGCGGACACAGAATTCTTGTTTCCCCTATTCAACAATTACGAGGTACAAGCCAAGAAATTAATGGCCGTGGCATTAGCGCTGCCAGCCTACGAAATGGTTTTAAAAGCTGCGCATACTTTCAATCTGTTAGACGCACGCGGTGCGATTTCGGTCACTGAACGCGCTGCTTATATGGGCCGTATTCGTAATCTTTCCCGTCAAGTGGCAAAAGCCTATTACGCATCGCGTGAACAACTCGGGTTCCCATTGTGGGAACTGAACGAGAAAAATATCTCGTTATTGTTGAAAGAATTTGGCGACGAGTACACCACAACAGTGGCCCGCCGCGCAGAGAGTGAGACACCATGAGTTCGACCCTTTTAATCGAAATTTTTACTGAAGAATTGCCACCGAAGGCATTAGAAAAACTCGGTAATGTGTTTGCCAGCGAGATCTTCAATGGCTTGAAAGCGCGCGATTTTTTATCATCAGAAGCCGTCGCTACTACTTACGCTACACCGCGCCGATTGGCGGTCGTTATCAGCCACGTGCGTGCGATTTCTCTAGATAAAACTATGCGTGAAAAAGTGCTACCGGTATCAGTAGCGCTGGATTTGGAAAGTCAGCCGAGCGTACCATTGATCAAAAAATTAGTTGCGCTGGCAGCTACCACCAAAGCTGTGGTTATCACGCCGGATCAACTAGAACGCGCTGTCGATGGCAAAGTCGAAAGTTTTTTTTATAGCTATATCGCTAAAGGTGCAGCCCTAGAAACCGGTTTGCAGATCGTGTTGGAAAAGGCGATTACCAAGTTGCCGATCCCCAAACAAATGAGCTACCAGCTTCAGCGTGGCCCCGCCGCTGGAGAAACTGTGCATTTCGTGCGCCCCGCGCATAGTCTGATCGCACTGCATGGCGACGCCATCATACCTCTATGCTTGCTTGGTCTGAATGCTGATCGGATTACTTGCGGCCATCGCTTTCTGTCAAAGGGGACAATATCAATTGCTCACGCAGAGTGTTACGTCGAAACACTGGAAAATGAAGGCAAAGTCATCGCCAGTTTCGCTCAACGCAAAAAAAAAATTCACAGCGACTTACTGGCAACGGCAGGAGACGATCTTGTGCTGATGCCCGAATCTTTGCTGGACGAAGTCACTGCGCTGGTCGATTGGCCAGTAGTGTATACATGCCATTTTGAAGACGAATTCCTATCGGTACCGCAAGAATGCCTAATTTTGACCATGCAAACCAATCAAAAATATTTTGCACTCACCGACGCGAATGGCAAACTGCGTTCGCGCTTTCTGATCGTCTCAAACATCAAAACTGAAGATTCCCGGCACATCATTCAAGGTAATGAGCGTGTGATCCGTCCACGTCTGGCGGATGCCAAATTTTTCTTTGAGCAGGATCAAAAAAAGTCGCTGGCAGACCGCGTACTGCTGCTAGCAAATGTGGTGTATCACAACAAGCTTGGTAATCAATTTCAGCGTACCCAACGTATTCAGGCATTAGCAGTCGCGATTGCCAAGTTGCTCAGCACCGATCCGCTCTTAACAATATGCGCATCACGCGGCGCCGAACTGGCTAAGGCCGATTTGCTGACCGACATGGTGGGTGAATTTCCTGAACTGCAAGGCATCATGGGAGCTTACTACGCTCGGCATGATGGTGAAGCGGATCAGGTTGTCCTAGCTATTTCAGAGCATTATCAACCCCGTTTTGCCGGTGATATGCTGCCAACTACCGACACCAGTACCGCTGTCGCTTTAGCTGACAAACTGGAGACATTAATCGGCATTTGGGGTATCGGCTTGCAACCCACAGGTGACAAAGATCCATTTGCACTGCGCCGCCACGCGTTGGGTATATTGCGGATGTTGCTGGAAAAACGTTTGCCGTTATCGCTGCAACAATTATTGCAGATTGCAGCCCAAGCGTTTACCGACAATACCAACTTCACCGACCCAAGCGCTGATGTCCTGAGTTTTATGTACGAGCGTTTATACGGCATACTGCGTGAACGTGGTTACGCACCGAGTCAAATCGAAGCCGTGGTCACCCAGCAACAAGATACACTCACCAACATCATTGAACGGCTTAATGCTGTACAGGCATTTGCAGCCCTGCCGGAAGCGGAAGCACTAGCAGCGGCCAACAAGCGTATCACCAACATTCTGAAAAAGAACAATATTGTCGAGACTGGCACGGTACAGCAGCTCTTATTGCAAGACGCCGCCGAAATAAATCTGTTCGTAGCTATGACCACTTTAAAACCGCAAGTCGATAGCGCTTTTGCGCAAAGCGACTTTGCGGGTGCATTACAATTATTGGCTGGAATACGTGCTGAAGTGGATGTGTTTTTTAACGATGTCATGGTGATGGTAGAAGATGAACAGTTGCGTAACAATCGACTGGCCCTGCTATCGAATCTACATCTGATGCTGAATCAGGTTGCCGACATCTCGAAGCTGGTCGCCTGAGATCGCCATGGGACAAAATATAAAACTGATTATTCTTGATCGTGACGGCGTGATTAACCAGGATTCCGATACATTCATCAAATCACCCGATGAATGGCATCCGATTAAAGGATCATTAGAAGCAATCGCCCGCTTGAATCAGGCCGACTATCGCGTAGTCGTAGCGACCAATCAGTCCGGAATTGCCCGTGGTTTGCTAAATATGCAAATGCTAAACGAAATCCATCAAAAAATGCACAACGCGGCGCAATTGGTGGGTGCAGAAATTGATGCGATCTTTTTTTGTCCGCATGTAGCGGCTGACAATTGCGATTGCCGCAAGCCGAAATCTGGCATGTTTGTCGATATTGTAAAACGTTTCGAGACCAGTCTGCCAAATGGTGTACCGGTAGTCGGTGATTCGCTAAGTGATTTACAAGCTGGTTTTGTCGCTGGCTGTACACCGTTTTTGGTATTAACTGGAAAAGGCGAACATACCCGGGAAAAAGGTGGCTTACCGCCAGGCACGAGGATATTGCCGGAGTTGGCGGCCGTGGCCGATTTTCTGCTAAAAAAACCAGCGGAAATTTCGGCTTAAGCATCAATTTGATGGGCGCGTTGTAAAACTTAGGTTAAAGCCACATCCGGACGCTGGCTGATGAAATTATGAAAATAATGCAAAGTTAGCCCTACGATGACCCACATTATTTAACTTATTTAGGTCATTGCTGAGTTGCCATTAATATTTTTGGAGTTTGTATGCAACAGTTTTTTATTTTCCTCCGATCTGTGCTATTTTTTGTTATTATGACAATTTCTACGGTCATTTGGGGCATGGCCTGCCTTTTTTTTGCACCGTTTCCGTATGCTAAACGTTACTATTTAACCTCCCGCTGGAACGTGTTTATCATCTGGCTTGCTAAAGTTCTGTGCGGTATTCATTATCAAATCAAAGGCGTTGAAAATTTTCCCGACAAACCGGTAATAGTGCTATCCAAACATCAATCGGCGTGGGAAACTATTTTTCTTCTGCCAATGACACCACGCCCGCTCGTATTTGTTTTCAAAAAATCGCTAACCTACATTCCATTTTTTGGCTGGGGCATCGCGCTATTGCGTATGATCCCGATTGACCGAAAAGGTCGTGATACGTTCGTACAGGTAGTCACACAAGGCCGCAAACGCCTGGCGGATGGACAATGGATTATCATGTTTCCAGAAGGCACGCGGATGCCTGTCGGTCAAAAAGGCAAGTACAAACACGGCGGCACCCGATTAGCAATTGAGACTAACGCCGTCGTCGTCCCCATCGCGGTCAATGCTGGCGAATGCTGGCCGAAAAATTCCTTCATTAAAAAGCCGGGCCTGATTACTGTCTCCATCGGCAAGCCGATTTCGCCTGAAGGTCTAAACAGTGCAGAAATGATGGAGAAAGTCGAAAATTGGATAGAATCTGAAATGTACGTGATTTCACCGCATATTTATTCAAAATGATTGATCCTTTAGGTCAGCGCAAACAGTCATTTTGATACGCATTGAATATATTTCCGACACCCATTTTTGATAGGCATTTTGTCACTAGCAACCAATAACCTGGAAATTTTCGGATCAAAATCTATCACCACCTGCTCTCCAACGGCAGCCGAATCGGCCACCGCCGGTTTCGCCAGCTCAACTGCATGGGCCCCTAACTGGACTTGTTCAGTATAGACGCATGCCATACGGACTGCCAATCCGCACAGCAAGTTAGTCCATCCGCAGCGTCATCACCACAACCCGAGGTTCTGCCTAAATGCAATCAACCCGCATCGCTTAAACAGATTGATAGAATCTGCAAACGATAGCACCGTTGGCCGCAGGCAAGCGTCGTCTGCACATCGATACACGGGCTTGAATATGCGCTGCTGCGCTCGAAACGAAGCTTATGATTAGTGACGATGGCCTATGCGTCAATGCGCCGAAGTGGGCCACAATAGTTGAAATTGAAAATGCGATTCGCGAAGAAAAATGCTGGATTTTTACCAAACTGTACGCCTACCGCGATCGTTCTGCACGCAAACTACAGCAACAGATGGTGTGGTGCAATATTGGCAAATTATCTTACCTCGGCAGCAACATTACACTACGTATGTCTACCACGCAGGTGGCTGGCATTGTATTTGATGCGGCAGCGGCAACCTTAACAGTCTGTCTGCCAGCGGATTACAGCGAGCAACAATTAAAAGACCGCGTGCTGAGCTGGCTACAGCTTGAAGCTAAATGGGTCTTTGGCGAGCGATTGCCAGTGTATGCGGAGAAACTAGGAGTTAGGTACAAGTCTTATGCCTTATCTTCCGCTGCTACTCAATTGGGATCGTGTACCGCCGATGGCAAAATCCATTTGAACTGGCGCTTGATGCATTTTTCGTTGTCGATAATCGATTGCGTAATTGCACATGAACTATCCTACCTGCGTGAAATAAACCATAGCCCGCGTTTCTGGACAACAGTACAGTTGATTTTTGCTGATTTTGAGACAGCTAAACGGACGTTACGCGATATTGGACACGAAAACGCTACCTATTTTAAACCGTGAATTTCGCAATGCGTGTGCCCTGCAATAAAGTATCAAAAAAATAGATTTCCCAGATGAAATCCGATCATCAGAAGCAGTCAATTTTCCTTTCCACACAAACTCACTTACAGAGAATAATCATGTTCATCCTTCATACCATGGTGCGTGTCGACGATCTGCAACACTCGATCAATTTCTACACCAATATCTTCGGCATGAAATTGCTACAAACTAACGACAATCTTGAATACAAATACACTTTGGCATTTGTCGGCTAATGGCACCAATCCGGACCATGCTGAACTGGAATTAAATTAAAATTACGGTGTCACAAGTTATGATCAGGGAAGCGCGTTTGGACATATGGCAGTCGCTGTGGAAGACGTACATAAGGCCTGCGCCGATGTCAAAGCCCAAGGCGACAATGTCACGCGGGAAACCGGTCCGGTGAAAGGCGGCACAACCAATACTGTCTTTGTCCAAGACCCAGACGGTTATAAGATTGAATTAATCGAGCGCCAGGCTGGAGACTGGGCCAGCGAAAAACTATAACTGCGCTCTAACAAAGCACTGAACTAAATATATGTCGAGGCAGGCGCAGTTTGTTGTGCTTTTTTAAATGCGTTAAGAAACTATTCCAATCGATTCGCCAGTCCGACAAATCTTTCTATCGAAATGGTTTCAGGCCGTGCCTGCGGATCTACGCCAGCGTCGATCAAATCATTTTCGGTAAACATCCCCGCCAAGCCATTACGAATGACCTTGCGGCGCTGCGTGAAGGCTTTTAAGACGACGTTTTCAAGTCTCTTCTGATCACACACCAACGGCTCTGCAATCGGAATCATGCGCACAATTGCCGAATCTACCCGTGGCGGTGGGTCAAACGCAGTCGGTGGCACGATGAACATCAGCTGCATCTTGTAACGCCATTGCAGCATCACTGAGAGCCGTCCAAAGGTTTTATTGCCTGGCTCCGCTACCATCCGCTGCACCACTTCTTTTTGCAGCATAAAATGTTGGTCCTGCATCAGCGGTGCAATCTCTGTCAGATGAAACAGCAACGGACTAGAAATATTGTAGGGCAAATTGCCGACCACGCGTAGCTTGCCTTCACCAAGACGAGAAATACTGCTGAAATCAAATTTCAGCGCATCAGCCGAATGCACGTGAAGATGCGCTGGATCGAAGGTCTTTTCTAGACGACTCACCAAATCACGATCAATCTCAACTACATGCAAATGCTTTAAGGACTTTAGCAATAGAGTGGTCATCGCTGCCAGGCCGGGGCCGATCTCCACCATATTGTCATCGGCTTGTGGGGCGATGGTGCTGATGATGTCACTCAGGACTAATTTATCGGTAAGGAAATTCTGGCCGAAGCGTTTACGTGGGATATGTTTCATTGAGTGGTGTGATGAGTGGTGCAATGTGGTCGCATCCGGTTTTAGTCAGTGACAAGATTGCAATATGTTAATGGGCTAAACTTATTGGCCCATTATTCCGGAAGACTTAAACTAGCTATCGAACGTACCATTTGTGCCGCACACTGAAGCGCAGCCAACATACTGCCGTGATCCGCCCTACCCAGCCCTGCTACCGCCAAATCGAGTGCAGTACCATGGTCGACAGAAGTACGGATGATCGGAAGCCCGAGCGTAATATTAATGCCATGACCGAAACTGGCATATTTCAACACTGGCAGACCTTGATCGTGGTACATCGCCAGCACGCAATCTGCCTGATCAAGATATTTTTTCTGGAACAGGGTATCGGCGGGATAGGGTCCACTGACTAACATGCCTTTTGCCTTGGCAGCCTCTAATACTGGATTAATGATGTCGATTTCTTCATGACCAAGATAACCGCCCTCACCCGCATGCGGATTTAAGCCGGCTACCAAAATACGCGGCTGCGCGATACCAAATTTGGTGCGTAAATCGTGTTGCAGAATAGCTAGCGTGCGGTGAAGACTATCTACATTAATGGCTGCAGCGACATCTTTCAACGCTAGATGCGTCGTTGCCAAAGCGACCCGCAAAGGTGGCGTGGTGCGATCTGTCGCCAGCATCATCACCACTTGTGCAGTGCCAGTTTTTTCGGCCAGATATTCGGTATGACCGGTGAAATGAACACCCGCATCATTGATAGTACTTTTTTGAAGAGGCGCATTGACGATGGCGTCAAAACTTTTTCTCAACGCACCTGAAATCGCAAGATCCAGCATTTTCAAAATAGCTCGGCTATTGCGTGGATCTAGTGTGCCTGGTTGCACTTGAACGCTAAAAGGACAATCAATTACAGCAATCTGGTCCGGCCCCAAGTTCGGCAAATCATCGTTGCAAAACGCGTGCTCGGACAAGGCAACCAATTTAATTGCTGGATTGATCTCCGTAGCGATCATCACCAAAAATGCCGCATCCCCGATCAGGATGCTATTGATTTCAGCACGGAGTTCCCATGCCGCTTTGATCGAAATCTCCGGTCCAATACCAGCCGGTTCGCCACATGTAATGGCAAGAATTGGACGATGCGCAAATGGGGTTGGGATAGCAGTACTGAAAAATTTCTGAGCGGTCATTACAGAGATTGTGTAGTCATAATGGCATTGCTAAATACCTCGCGGCCACCTGGCCATTGATCACGCGAGGTTAAACGATCAATTATCGTCGGAACGGTATTCAACATAGGCACGGTCGCGCAACTCACGCAACCAATCATTAGTTGCGTCTTCTTGCTTGCGCTCACGAATTGTCTCACGTGCAGCAAGGCGTTTACGGTCTGAAGAGATGGTATCGGTTTTACGTTCCAATACCTGAATCAGGTGATGGCCGAAGGGTGACTCAACCGGCTCGCTGATTTGTCCTGGTTTGAGTGCATCCATCGCACGTTGGAATTCAGGCACGGTATCGCCCGGATAAATCCAGCCGAGATCGCCGTCTTTAGAGGGTGACAGATCGTTTGAATACAATTTTGCGAGGCCTTCAAAGGTCGCCGTATGATTATCCAGACGTTCTTTTAATTCCAGCAAACGACGCTTGGCTTCGACAGCCGATACGGTTGGCATCACCTTGATCAAAATATGGCGTACATGTGTTTGTTCGACTGGTGCCGCAGCCGGCTTCTCCACATTCGCAACTGCACGCTTGTCATTGAGTTTAATAATGTGAAAACCGTTTTGGCTTTGCAAAATCGTCGATACTTGCCCTGGTTTTAACGATATCACCGCATCCAAAAACAGCTTTGGCAAACGATCTTGCTGACACCATCCCAGTTCACCACCGGTCAGCGCGTCGGGCGCATCCGAATAGATCGCGGCGATTTTCCCAAAGTTTCCACCTGATTTCAGTTGTTGCATCGCTTGTTCAGCACGCTTGTGGTGCTCCGCAAACTGGGCTGGAGTAGCGTTTTCTGGGACGCGGATCAAAATTTTGGCCAGATTCACTTCTTGTTGCACTTGTTGGGTTTGCTTGTTATTCGCTTCAGCAGTCAGGTAGTTATCGACTTCCGATTCGGTAATCTGAATTTTGTTGTCCACCTCACGCTCACGCAGGCGCTGCAACAAGATTTCTTTACGAATATCTTCCCGAAAAGTCGCATACGGAATCTGGTCATGATCCAGTTGCTTGCGGAAATCCGTTATCAATAATTTGTTTTGCTCTGCGATCCGTCTAATCGCAGTGTCTAGCATCTTATCGTCGACCGAAAGGCCAAATTCTTTCGCCGCTTGCACTTGCGCAAGTTCCAAAATCATTCTTTCCAACAATTGGTTTTGTAATTCAGCTGTCGGTGGTGCCTCTACGCCCTGTACTTTCATGCGCTGAATAACATCACGAAGACGCTGTGCTAGTTCCTGACGGGTAATAACTTCGTTATTCACAACGGCCACAATCGCATCGATCGTCTGCAGGGTGGCCGCCGACCGCGTCGCCGTTTCAACGGTGGCTGGTGTTGCTGGGACAGTTAATGCTGTAGTTGGGGCAGCCAAAGTCGGAGGAATCGACCTGCTTCCCACCGGGGCTTGCGCCCAAACGTTGGGAACTGCTGTAAACAACATCGACGCAATCATCGCGGTAAGCGCGGACTTATTAACTACATCATCAGTGCGTTTAGCGAATTTACTGACAGATTTCTTGACTTTGCAAATAGTAAGGTGAGCATTCATAGATAAATATGGCGATTCAATTATTGATGATGTTATCTGGTTAATTTATATTTTGATAACCCGGAATGCTGCTACGCAAAGCTTGCAACGGGTTAGAGCCAAGTTTTGTCAGTCCATTTAATTCAAGCTGGAAAAATAAAGCCGAAATAGCCTTTGCCGTAGAGGTTGGGGTCTGCTGTGCGACTACGCGGAAAACCCAACAATCAGCTTTATACTCTAAGCCGAGCAAACCTTTAGCAACTTTTCGGTCTTGTAACGAATAGTTAATGCGGCCCACGCCATACCAACGCTTGACAATCGGCCATTGGGCGGACAAATCAACCTGCTTTAGTATTTCGTTATTGTTCAGGACCACGGTACTCGGCGTGCGGTCTAGACGATATGACAGATTAAACACTTGTTTAGGTGCCGGCTGCCAGCGGACACTGTAATCGGCACGCACTAGTTGGCTCTTACTTTGACTGTACTGAATGTTACTGTCGGTACCAACAGTTCGCGACAGTTGACCGCCAGCTGCCAGTAACAAGTCGGAACGGCTTTTAACAACACTACTATCCAACGACAATATTGGCGGCGTGAAATAAAAGCGCTGACCAATTACCAGACGCAAACGCTCGATCCCACTTTCTTCAATAAAGCGCAAGGTAACCGCTGTTGTTAACTGATTTGCATCACTGATACGATCATGTCCGGCAAAACTGTTTTCGGTAAAAATCTGCGCGAAGTTGAAATCGGATACACCAGTTTCGAACAGCGGATAATTGTTCTGATCTTTATGAGGCGTGCGCACGTAAAAGAAGCGTGGTTCCAAGGTTTGCGTCAATGCATTGCCAAACAATTTTGCGTTGCGCTCAAAGATCAGGCCAGCATCCAGCGAGAATGTCGGTAAGGCGCGACTGAAACTTTTAGCTGACCCCGGCACCACATTCGTCAAGCTGTAAGAGGTGACATCGAATTGCAGTTTTGGGGTTAAAAAATAACTCGCACCGATAATTGGATAGGAAATCTGCGGATTGATATATATACGGTCGCCTTCTCCGGGTAATTGCACACTAATAGGAACATCGTAAGTACTATTTTTGAAACGGGTATATTGTGCATTCATCGCCCAATCGAAGCCGCCGACATCCTGACGCGTCACGATATAAGTTACCTGCGGTAAGCGATCATACGGGCGACTAATCAACGGACTACTATTGGCATCGAAATCTTGCAGCACCTGATAACGTGATGCCAGCGCAGTCACGCTGCCGTAGGCTCCGTCATAGGTCAGGTCTAGCTCACGATTCAATAAACGTTGTGCACTTTGTGTAGTCGACCGAGAAAAATCATCAGGATATTTATTATCGGAGGCGTAATTGACATTCCAGGACATCCCGAAACCACTTCCAAGAATTTGAGTATGGGTCGATTCAATGGCATATTGATTGGACTTGGTCAACGCATCATCAGGCAGATATTCAAGCCGGGTGACGCCATTGTAGTCGTCGCCTAAGTAACGCCCTTCGGCCCCTAACTGCAACCCACGTCGTGTAATCACATTCGGTGTCAGTGTCAGGTCACGATTAGGTGCAATATTAAAATAATACGGCACGCTAAATTCAAAACCACCCTTGCTGGTAGCACCAATCGTCGGCGGCAAGAAGCCCGACTGGCGATCACCTGAAAGTGGGAATGACATATTGGGTGAAGCAAGGATGGGGACGCTCTTAAAATACAGTACACCCTTGCGGGCAACACCCTCATCAATCCCGGTATCGATATCTATTATGCTGGACTTGATATACCATTCAGGCTTCGTACCGGGACAAGTCGTATATGTACCGGCTATCGCTTTGGCATGATCTTCATCTTCGAAATCATAGCGTTCGGCAACGCCATGACCACCATTTATCCCAAACTTATAGGTCGGCTTAGTCAAAAATCCTGCACCCGAATCCATATTAAGCTGGAGATCGTTACCGGTATATTGGCTGCCGTAACGATTCATACGGATGCAGCCGTGCGCCTCGACTTCGTTTTCGATAATCCGATAAGTTGCTTTATCAGCTTTAACTTCCGTCTGTCCCCTTGTCAATTCAACATTATTATCGAGCTTAAGTACCTGATCTGGACGCCCCGTCATTTGTTCGGCCTTAACAGTCGTCGGCAAATTACTTTCGTCGACGCGCGGTGGTCTGGCATTCATATTCTGTCCCAGCACCATCGGCGACGTAAATACAGGACCTGTCGCAGCCAGCACTGAAGCAATCAGCCAGGCGAGACGCCGCATGCGTGGCAACTGTATTTTTAGCAATTGACGTGCTGGCAAGGCTAAACATCCGTGTAAATGAACGGGCGGGCGAACCAGCAGCAATGATTGCGAAGGCCACTGTAAAGAAGGGAGTACTGATAAAAACCATGTCAAGAAATGCATTGAGCAAACACCATCACAGGCGATTTTTTAAAATTAATCCCTTATTATAGGGGAACTCACTACCTACAATCATATTCCTGGACTGCTTAATGACATCGTCTCACATATCATCACCATTACCGCCTGAGTTGTCGGCTAAATTCTCGCCTCAGGGCGCGCCCTTCGTATCCTCTACTAAACCTGATCCGCGTCTGACCGCCATACTCGCATGGCTATCTACGCTGAAAAGCCACCCAACCATTGCAGCGTCTATCCGTCCTGCCTCCGCAGATGCTAGTTTCAGGCGTTATTTTCGTATTGATGTGGACGGCAAATATACCGCTGATGGCGAAACCCTTATCGTGATGGATGCGCCCCAACCACAAGAAGATGTACGTCCATTTATTGCTATCGCTAGTGTATTTAGCGATGCTGGCATGTCAACACCGAAAATTCTAGCGCAGGACGTGAGACAAGGTTTTTTGCTTTTATCCGACCTTGGACCGACAACCTATTTGCAAGAACTCAACGATGACAATGCCAATGTCCTGTATCTGGATGCCATTGATGCCCTGGTCAACATGCAAACGCATAGCAAACCGGATTTACTGCCAGAATACGATCGTGCCTTTTTATTGGAAGAATTGCAGATATTTACCGAGTGGTACATCGGTAAATATCTAAATGTTACGTTGAGTGCCGAACAATCCGCCAGCCTCGATACCGTCTTCACGGCAATCCTCGCCAACAATATGGCGCAGCCACAAGTGTATGTGCATCGTAATTATCATTCGCGTAACCTGATGACGTTGCCGAGTGGCAATCCCGGCGTACTCGATTTTCAGGATGCACTTTACGGACCGATCACCTACGACCTTGCATCGCTGCTGTGCGATGTCTATCGCTCTTGGGACGAGGCACAAGTGCTGGATTGGGTAATTCGCTACTGGGAACGGGCTAAGCGCGTCGGTCTGCCCGTGGCCCCAGACATCGATACTTTCTATCGCGATTTTGAATACATGGGTCTGCAACAGCATCTGAAAATTTTAGGCTTATTTGCACGCTTAAATTATCGCGATGGTAAAGATGCATACATGCAAGATTTGCCGCAAATAATGGATTACGTGCGCAAAACAGCGCTACGCTATCGCGAACTCATTCCACTGGTGCGTCTGCTAGACATGCTTGAAAAAATACCGCAACAGATTGGCTACACGTTTTAGAGACGTTGCTCGACATTATTGTTGATAATATTTACGCCTAACCAAGCACACTGAACGCTATGAAAGCAATAATTTTTGCCGCCGGTCGCGGCGAGCGCATGCGCCCGCTGACCGATACCATCCCCAAGCCTTTGCTAAAAGTGCGCGGTCGTCCCCTGGTCGTCTGGCATATCCTTAATCTGGTACGCGCTGGAATCACGGATATTATTATTAACCACGCGCATCTGGGCCAATTGATCGAAGACACACTCGGCGATGGCAGCAAATTCGGTGCCAAAATTATCTACTCTGCCAAAGACATCGCTTTAGAAACCGCTAGCGGGATTGCCAAAGTCCGCCATTTTCTGGGTAATGCCCCATTTCTTACAATCTCAGCCGATATTTACTGCCCCCACTTCAATTTCGAGCAAGTTAAAACCACTCTAGAAGATAACGATGTCTGGGGTATGCCCCATCCGCTTGAGATGCGTGACGTGGCTTGGCTGTATCTGGTCAAAAATCCGGCGCATCATCCAAAAGGCGACTTTGCCGTGCATAGCTTTTCCGTCTCTAACGAAGGCGAACCACGCTACACCTATTCCGGCGTTGGCGTCTTCCGCCCGATAATGTTCGATGCCATTGCATCAGGCGATTTTAGAAAACTAGGCCCAATAATGCGCGAATATGTCAGCCTTGGTCAGGTTGGCGGCGAGGTATATCATGGTGACTGGACAGACGTTGGCAATATCAAACGTCTAGAACAATTAAATGCCACGATGTAACGCAGGGACCAGAAACTACCTGACCAAAGCGCACGCATCACGGCCACTAATTTACATTAATCAGCATAATCGATACTAATCGACATTTAAGGATGCAATGAAACCGTACTCCACAAGACGCGCCCAGCTAATCACCCTGATGCAGGGCAAAGGTGGCGGCGTAGCCATCATCCCGACAGCACCGGAAGTCATGCGCAACCGCGATGCCGATTACCCCTACCGCCACGACAGCTATTTTTATTATTTGTCCGGTTTTACAGAGCCAGAGGCGGTCGTGGTGCTGGTCGCGGGAGAAAAACTGCAGACCATTCTGTTTTGCCGTGAAAAAAGTCTAGAGCGAGAAATCTGGGACGGCTATCGTTACGGTCCCGAAGCCGCCCGCGAAAAATTTGGTTTTGACGCCGCGTTCCCGATCGATGCGATGGCAACCGAAATACCGAAATTATTAGCAGATACGCCCTCTATCTTTTACGCCTTTGACCATCAAAACGCATACGACGAAAAATTACAAGGCTGGCTAGGCAGCGTCCGCACCATGGGTCGCGCTGGCGTCGTCGCGCCGTCCGCAATATACAATGTTCAGGTATTGCTGGATGAAATGCGCCTATTTAAAGATGCTGACGAAGTCGCATTAATGCGGCGCGCAGGCAGGATCTCCGCCGAAGCCCATTGCCGCGCTATGCGACTAGCCCGCCCCGGCTTGCACGAGTACGCACTAGAAGCAGAACTGCTGCATGAATTCCGCCATCAAGGTTCGCAGTACCCTGCCTATGGATCGATTGTTGCCACTGGCGCCAACGCATGCGTATTGCATTACCGCGGCAGCGATGCGGTCCTGAAAGAAGGCGATTTAGTTCTCATCGATGCTGGCTGCGAACTGGATAGTTATGCCGCCGACGTCACCCGTACCTTTCCTGCCAACGGCGTCTTCTCCGGCCCGCAAAAAGAACTCTACGAAATCGTCTTGGCATCTCAAAACGCAGCCATCGAAGTCACCCGTCCCGGCAAACACTTCATGGATGGCCACGATGCAGCAGTCCGTGTGCTAGCCCAAGGAATGCTGGATACCGGCCTACTTAACAAAGACAAAGTCGGCACACTGGAAGACGTGATTGCGAATGGCGATTTCAGGCAGTTTTATATGCATCGGACCAGCCATTGGCTCGGTATGGATGTCCACGATGTAGGCGAATATCGCGATTTGCATGCATCCATTATCGAAGGCGAACCGAAACCCTGGCGCGGCCTGCAACCGGACATGGTAACGACTATCGAGCCTGGCATCTACGTACGACCAGCCGAGGGTGTGCCAGAAAAATACTGGCATATCGGCATCCGGATTGAAGACGATGCATTAGTCACAGAAACCGGTTGCGAAATCATGACCACAGGCGCACCGCGCAGCGTTGCGGATATCGAAGCGCTAATGCGAAAATGACCGAGGCACCCTCAGCTCCCATCGATTCTATTCCCGTCGACATCGCTATTTGCGGTGCCGGACCGGTTGGCATCACGCTGGCTGCATTATTGGTCAAGCGCGGCATCGCGCCAGCGCGCATTGCGCTGATCGACGGAAAAACGATCGATAAAACAAGCCTCGATCCGCGCACAATTGCGCTTTCGTATGGCAGTCGACAAACGCTGGAAGATGTCGGCGCATGGCCGTTATCGGTGACCACTATCCATCAAATTCACGTTTCACGTCGTGGACATTTCGGTAGGGCGTTGATTGAACGAGATGAATACCAACTACCGGCACTAGGTTATGTCAGTCGTTATGGCAGTTTGATTACAACGCTGGCAGCATTACCGAAATTGGATGGCATCACGCTATTGCGTCCGGTTCAGGTCAGCGCCAGCATTGAACAAGATGATGGTGTTGTGCTACATTTATCCGATGGTCGTACCCTGTTTAGCAAAGTTCTGGTAGAAGCAGAAGGTGGTCTGTTTGCTGAGCAAACTGGCAAAGCGCTACAACGCGATTACGATCAATGCGCCATTGTTGCCCATGTGCATGTGAGCGCGCCGATTGCGCATCGGGCGTTTGAACGTTTCACTGATCAAGGACCGCTAGCTTTGTTGCCACAGGATGATGGCTATGCGCTGGTTTGGTGCGTACGCCCGAATACTGGTGCGCGGTTATTGGGATTGGATGAAGTGCCGTTCCTGCAAGCGCTGGAAGAGGCGTTCGGTGGTCGAGTTGGCCGATTCATTCGGGTCTCGCCGCGGAATAGCTTTCCACTGGGACTTAATGCGCATTTTTCTACTTCTGCACGTACCGTTGCTATCGGGAATGCTGCACAGACGCTGCATCCGGTGGCTGGACAGGGTCTTAATCTTGGTTTGCGGGATGCCGTTGTATTAGCTCGCTTGTTAGCGCAAAACTTGTCTCCGGCGACGCTAACAACATTTGCAGTGATGAGGAAAACCGATCGCAGTATGACGATTCGCATGACAGATTTGATGGCGCGGGTTTTTGCCAGCGCGCCGGATGGCGCAATCTCACAAACGTTACTTGGGTTGTCGTTAGGGCTCGTGGATGCGATTAAACCAGCGAAAAACTTTTTGGCTGAGCAGATGATGTTTGGGCGGCGTTAAATTGGCTTAGGTTGTCGTTATTTGGTTGAATTACTATCCCTTGGATATTGGCGGGGGATGGCCCGGCTTGCATTCACAGATTAGTAATTCAACCAAATAACGACAACCTAAGCCAATTTAACGCCGCCCAAACATCATCTGCTGAGCCAAAAAGTTTTTCGCTGGTTTAATCGCATCCACGAGCCCTA
>JACMQE010000124.1 GCA_014377145.1 Glaciimonas sp.
AACGTAACAAGATTGGGCCTGCCTTTGAGCGTATCGATGCGGGTGTGATGGTGGAGCCCGTGTTCTTTGGGATTGCCAGGTGACTCATTTCCTGTTTCCAGAATGTCGCAATGGTGGGAACCCGATCAAGTAAGGCGGCGGTCATTTTTGTATTGCCAAATACTTGTAGCTAAATTTAAAAATGAGAGCAAACGAAACAAGGAGCTGAACTTTTATTTCATGCAGCTATCGGAAATTTACATAAAGATTTTTTGTGTAAATTTTGAGCGTGCTATGTACAAGCGACATATCTGCTCTGGAGTCAGTGCATAATTAGTTTCAGAGCACGATAAAGTGGAAACGCAGGGCTATAGATTACGCTCGAATTAGTGTCAGGAAAAGTCCGCGGTACCAACGTCACCCAACCTTTTTCATTCGTTTTGTCGTCGACCAATCCAATGCCAACGGCAGCAAGCAGTGCCGCGCCCAATGCCGCTTCTACGTTTTCTTCGATGGTATAGACCGGATAGCCTGTCACATCGGCAATGATTTGCATCCATAAGTCAGAATGAGCTGCACCTCCGACAACAATGAGCTTGTTGTCAAGTGACTGCGCGCCCTTTGTCCCGGCCTCAATAT
This sequence comes from Glaciimonas sp., assembly GCA_014377145.1. The sequence goes on from JACMQE010000124.1 coordinate 619, forward strand.
TATGTTTCAGGGCGAAACTCACCCCCTCCAGTACAGCCCGATAAAGATGCGCTCGCGTGTGAAACAGGCTTAGGCCGACGAAAGTGCCGCTAGCCTTAGCATCCCAGATTAGACTGCGCTCTTCCATCAAGTACGGTAGAAACATCACCCCGTCGGATCCAGCCGGAATTTTTCTTGTATTTTCTTCTAAAATTTGAGGCACGTCGCCTTGTTCCAAGTGCTTTGTCGCCTCGATTTTGGCTTGACAGAACTCGTCACGAAACCAACGGGAAATCGTCGTAACGATACCTTTCGAATTGACAAGCCCGGGCTGAAACAGATCGATCGCGATCGGGTAGCAGTACGGTCCTAGATGTGCGCCACGAACATCCAGTTCCTTGCGGTCGCCGATGATAGACCAGTCAGCACTGGTTTCCTTGCCGAACACGCTAAATTCGACAAAGCGCCAACTTGCGAATCAGGTTCAAGCCTTGGGTCACACCGCCTGGTGCGACGGTGGTCTCAATGTATACATCGCAGCCATAGCCATCATCATCATTGAGTTAATCGATGATGATGATGGCTATGGCTGCGTCCAGTCGTTCCTGGACGAAATCAATGACCACCAGTTTTTTCGGCGTTTTTAAATGTGCGACCTGCGTCATCATCAGGCCGAGTGGGCCGGCGCCGGCGATCATGACCACGTCGTCGAGCTGGACCTCAGCACGATTGACGGTTTAGATCACGCACGCCATCGGCTCGATGATCGCCGCGTCCTTAAGCGAGATACATTCCGGAATCTGATGCACGATGGCAGTGGGGGAATGCGCATGTAATCCGCCATGCCGTCGTCGGCTACTTCACGCTGGAAGCCAAAGATGTTGTGCACCTCGCACATCCAATACTAGCCGGACTTGTATTAGCGACACTTCTCGCACGGCACAATCTGCTCGGCAATGATTCGATCACCAACCTTGACACCAAAATGCTCTTCTCCGCCTTCGCCCGCCTCCACCACGTAGCCGAAGAATTCATGCCCCGGTACCACTGGCGGTTTGACCCACGAAGGCTGGCCATCCCCACCCCAGAGTGTGGATGACCTTTGACTGGAGCCAGTACTGTATCAGTTTAACATGATTATGCTCGTTAGTTTAGGCGCTCGCACCTTGCTGTACCACCTTAAAAATATAAGCTAGATGATACTTTTTTGTCTTTTTTGATATTTAATACGAAATAACTTGTCAAATTTGACGTAGCGCATCACGGATAAATATTAAATGGATATGCGGTTGTGGGTTCTGGCGCAAATTTTCTAGTCATTTAAACTTTCTGCTTTTTAAAGCACGCAAGGGTGACGACAAAGCTAAAAAGTATGGAGAATTTATTTAAAAGCCGACGTGTCGAATAGAAATAATCAAAAGTGACAAATGTGCTTGCTGATGGCGGTTATACCGGCACACCTTTTGTGGATGCTGTTTATGATGTGCTTAGTGCTTCGGTAGAAATTGCCAGGCGCAATGGACTTCATACTTTTTCCATGATGCCATAGCGCTGGGTGGTCGAACGCTCTTTCGCCTGGCTTAAAAAATGCAAGAGACTGTGGAGAAATTGTAAAGAGCTATTAAATACCATTCTCCAACTTATCCATTTGGCTTTCCTCGTTTTGCTCTTGAGGGGGATTAGAAAGATTTCGAATAGGCTATAAGAATTTTATGACCTTTCTATATAGGTTTAGAATGCGGGTTTGCAACGCGTATTTTCAATTGCATTTGCAACAGTCTTTAACTAAATTTTCTCAGCACTTCCATAAAGCACTGTTTTTTTATACAGTAGTGTTTATTCTCTTAGTCACCTTCTAATTTTGCCGAAAGAACATCCATGGACGATAAAAAATCCGCCGCGAATCCGGATAAAAGCAAAGCGCTTGCCGCAGCATTGGCACAAATCGAAAAGCAATTTGGCAAGGGTTCGATTATGCGCATGGAAGATGGCGCAGTGGTTGAAGAAGTGCAAGTCGTTTCTACTGGCTCATTAGGTCTGGACATTGCGCTGGGCGTAGGCGGTTTGCCACGTGGTGGCGTAGTAGAAATCTATGGTCCTGAATCATCCGGAAAAACCACGCTGACGCTACAAACCATTGCCGAAATGCAAAAAATTGGTGGGACTTGTGCGTTTATTGATGCGGAACATGCACTTGACGTTGGTTATGCACAAAAACTGGGTATCAATTTAGCCGATTTGCTGATATCCCAGCCCGACACAGGGGAGCAGGCACTTGAGATCGTTGATGCATTGGTGCGCTCTGGTGGAGTTGACCTGATCGTCATTGACTCAGTTGCGGCGCTGACGCCACGCGCCGAAATTGAAGGTGACATGGGCGATTCATTGCCTGGACTCCAAGCGCGTCTGATGTCGCAAGCATTGCGTAAGTTAACGGGCAGCATTAACCGTACCAACACACTGGTAATTTTTATTAACCAAATTCGTATGAAGATTGGTGTCATGTTCGGTAATCCTGAAACTACTACCGGCGGTAACGCATTGAAATTCTACGCTTCGGTACGTCTGGATATCCGTCGTACGGGTTCAATTAAGTCCGGCGATGAGGTAATTGGTAATGAAACACGCGTAAAGGTTGTTAAGAACAAAATCGCACCACCATTCAAGGAAGCACATTTCGACATTCTTTACGGCACAGGTACTTCGCGCGAAGGTGAGATTCTGGACTTGGGTTCAGACGCAAAAATTGTCGAAAAATCGGGTGCGTGGTACAGCTACAATGGCGAACGCATTGGTCAAGGTAAAGACAATGCTCGCAACTATTTGAAAGAGCGTCCAGAGCTGGCGCGTGAAATAGAAAATAAAGTACGTGCTTTGTTAGGTGTACCATTGCTGGAAGGTGCTGTTACGGCAGAAACAGACAAAGCAGCAGAGAAAGCCGCCACTAAAGAAGCCGCCGCTGCGGCATAAGTAGAGTAATCAGCGCATTTCAGCTTGATTAAGCTTGTAGCTAGCCTGATATCAATCGGACGTAAGGGAAATTGCCTTTGCGTCAGATTTATATTTGTATAACCAAAGTAGGTGCTGTCCCATTAGCAATGGCAAAACCAATAATCAGTCTTAAAACCAGAGCACCACGATATTTATCCATGCGGGAGCATAGTCGTATGGGGCTAACGCGTAAGTTATCGCGATATGTCAAGGAGAGTGATGACATTGCGGCGGTACTTGAATGGCTTGAAGCGTCAAAATTTTTATCGCAAGAGCGTTTTTCGGATTCGCTAGTTCATCGCCACGCTAGCCGTTTTGGAAATAGTCGCATTCTCATGGATTTACAAAGCCACGGTACCGATGGTGAGGCCATCAGTACGATCAAGACACAGCTTGTCGATGGTGAGTTGGCTCGCGCACGCGAAGTGTGGCGTAAAAAATATGACCATCAGCCGGTTGATGCGAACGAACGTGTCAAGCAGATGCGGTTTTTGTTTCAATGTGGCTTTTCTCATAGGACGGTGCAAGCGGTTATTAATGTTGCCCGTGATGATGAAGATATAGGTGAGGGTGGTGAAGAATGAAGTTGCTTTTAGGATGAGCTGAATATACCTGATGGGCTAATTATTCTGTTCGAGCGCGGAAAGTTTGCTTTGGATTGCTTATCTAGATAAGCAAAAAAGTAGGTCAGTTCATGCCATTATTGCGACGCACACAAATCTACCTATTCCCGCAAGCTGTGCTACACTTTCGTGGTTTTTGCAAACCGAAGGAGCGGTGGTTATCATAGAAACTGTGATAACGCGACGCAAATCAGACCGTCAAAATGTCAATATTATCCTCTACTTCCTGCCGGGCGCTAAAGCATACACGCATCATACAGATCGACGCGTTCATACGTGAAGATGGCTTATGGGTTAGAAGCGTATATTATCCATGTCAAATCCAACGACCTCACTCTTGCTCGCGGCAACTTGCCGGCTTGGCAGCCTTTGCACAGCTTATGGTTAAGTTTAACGCTGGATCAGCAGCACATCATTGTCGAAGTCGTGGTGGACTCAGAAGCGACGCCTTATCCCGGACATTGCAATACGAACGCGCCTGCATACAATCAATTGGTAGGTTTGAACATACTCAAAATTTTTCGTGTGGCATTGAAAGCGCGCATTAATGGTGCCTTGGGTTGCACCCACTTGACTGAGTCAGCACAAATATTGCCGACTGTGGCACTTCGGGCATTTTCTAGGGACCAGATAGCATAAACAAATCATATTTAGTGTAGACGGTCACAAGCCATTTCAAATCGATATTTGCCATGTGTTGTATATTGATGGCGCAATTGTTGTTGAGTATTATCCGAAGTGGGCAGTGAATGTATTACCTGTAGTAACCGTACCAACCGCAGCATCTACAACGCCAAAAACAGAAACCAAGTTAACGTAATTTGGTTTTGCAATTTATCTAGTTTAACCAGCAAGTTAATTTAAATCAGCATCAGAAGGGAAGCTCGCATGAAAATCCATGAGTATCAGGGCAAGGAAATTCTCAGCAAATTCGGAGTAACAACACCACGTGGTATTCCGTGTCTGAGCGTCGATGAGGCAGTTAACGCTGCTGAAACGCTCGGTGGTTCGGCATGGGTCGTAAAGGCACAAATCCACGCTGGTGGCCGCGGTAAAGGCGGCGGCGTCAAAGTTGCTAAATCGTTGGAACAAGTACGCGAATATGCTACCAAGATTCTTGGTATGCAATTAACCACGCATCAAACTGGCCCAAAGGGTCAAAAAGTGCGTCGTTTGCTGATCGAAGAAGGTGCTGACATCAAGCAGGAGCTATACGTCAGTATGGTAACTGACCGGGTTAGCCAACGCGTGGTGCTGATGGCATCCAGCGAAGGTGGTATGGATATCGAAGAAGTCGCAGAAAGCCATCCGGAAAAAATTCATCAAGTGGTTATCGATCCGTCGACAGGATTGACTGACGCTGATGCTGACAGTATTTCGGCAAAAATCGGCGTGCCGCCTGGCTCTATATCGGATGCTCGGGTGCAGTTGCAAGGTCTTTACAAAGCGTATCAGGAAACTGATTGTTCGTTGGCTGAAATCAACCCATTGATCGTGACTGGTTCGGGAAAAATCATGGCTTTAGATGCGAAGTTTAATTTCGATTCGAATGCTTTGTATCGTCAACCGGAAATTGTTGCCTACCGCGATCTGGACGAAGAAGACCCAGCGGAAGTCGAAGCATCGAAATTTGATCTGGCTTATATCTCGCTCGACGGTAATATCGGTTGCTTGGTGAACGGCGCTGGTTTGGCGATGGCGACAATGGATACTATCAAATTGTTTGGTGGTGAGCCCGCCAACTTCCTTGACGTCGGCGGCGGTGCTAATACTGAAAAAGTCACTGAAGCATTCAAAATTATGTTGAAGAATCCAGGGCTAAAAGCGATTCTAGTCAATATTTTGGGTGGCATCATGCGTTGTGATGTTATAGCTGAAGGGATTATAGCTGCATCAAAAGCGGTTGCATTGAACGTGCCACTGGTCGTGCGCATGAAGGGTACAAACGAAGAAATCGGCAAGAAATTGCTGGCTGAATCGGGCTTGCCTATCATTGGTGCCGACAGTATGGAAGAAGCTGCGCAGAAAGTTGTTGCAGCGGCTAACGGTCAATAATCGTTGTGAATTTAGCGTGTGGATATGGTGTGCGAATTTAGCATTCTTTGGCATCCATTCCATGGTGCTCAAAAAATAAGGCAAGGAATAAACATGTCGATTCTAATTAACAAAAATACAAAAGTTATCACCCAAGGTATCACCGGAAAAACCGGTCAATTCCAGACCCGTGGCTGTCGTGATTACGCTAATGGCAAAGAAGCTTTTGTCGCCGGTGTTAACCCGAAAAAAGCGGGGGAAGACTTTGACGGTATTCCTATTTTCGCCAGCGTTGCAGAAGCCAAAGCGGCTACTGGTGCCAACGTTTCTGTGATTTATGTTCCACCAGCAGGCGCGGCAGCAGCGATCTGGGAAGCGATTGAAGCCGATCTTGACTTGGTGATTTGCATCACCGAAGGTATTCCAGTACGCGATATGCTGGCATTAAAAGACCGCATGGAAAAATCTGGCAGTAAGACATTGTTGCTTGGCCCAAATTGCCCGGGTCTGATTACGCCAGATGAAATTAAAATCGGTATCATGCCAGGTCACATCCACAAAAAAGGCCATATCGGCGTGGTTTCACGTTCTGGCACATTGACCTACGAGGCAGTCGGTCAATTGACGGCATTGGGTCTGGGACAATCCTCTGCAGTTGGTATCGTTGGTGATCCGATCAATGGCCTGAAGCACATCGACATCATGAAGATGTTCAACGATGATCCTGATACCGATGCCGTTATTATGATCGGTGAAATCGGTGGTCCGGACGAAGCGAATGCGGCTTACTGGATTAAAGACAATATGAAGAAGCCTGTCGTCAGTTTTATCGCTGGTGTTACTGCACCTGTCGGTAAACGTATGGGCCACGCCGGTGCGTTGATTTCTGGTGGTGCAGATACAGCACAAGCTAAACTCGACATCATGAAAGCTTGCGGTATTAAAACCACCAAGAATCCATCCGAGATGGCACGTTTGCTGAAGGCAATGCTGTAATTTGGCATACCTTCACTGTCGCAATTGCTGTAATAGAAAAGGAGCTTCGGCTCCTTTTTTGCGGCTGACTGTAAAGCCAGTACTGAAGATAGCGAAACGTTTTTTGTTACGCATCCCGAGCGAGTAAGCTGTTGTAGAATGTCGGTACATGTTTATCTTGCTGCCCTTTGATTACCCAACAAAAATACACAGCGTCATCATTCGCCGCATGTCTAAACATTTTTTGATGGTGATTAATAATGTCCAGCCAATTACGATTTGAATTTTCTGCTCAGACTGAGGTTGGTATGGTGCGTTCCGAGAATGAAGATGCTATTGCAATCAGTACCGCAATACGACTTGCAATTCTGACTGATGGGATGAGTGGTTACAATGCCGGTGAGGTTCCAGTAGCATTGCCACCTTGACGATTCAGAATGCGCTAGAGCATTATATGCGCGATAATCTTTATATACATCTTGATGACCAGCCCGCCGTTCGGTGCCTGTGTTTAATGCAGTCAGTTCAAAAAGCCAATACGGCGATTATCGAAGCTGCTCGACATCAGCCTGAATACCGAGGCATGGGTACCACCGTGGTACTGGCTTGGTTTCAGCAAGATTGTGTGAGGATTGCCCATGTTGGCGACTCGTGTGCGTATCTGATTCGGGCTGGTCAAATTAAGCAATGAACGTGCGATCATTCGCTGGTGCAAGAGCAAATCGCGGCAGGACTATTGCAGCAGCCAGAACAAGCGGCGTTCTCTATAAATCGCAATGTGATTACCCGCGCTGTTGGCGTAGATCATCAAGTAGCGGTCGAAGTGCATGAGCATCCTGCAGCAAAAAGATATTTTTTTATTGTGTTCTGATGTGTTATCGGACCGTCTATCGCCTAGCGAGATGGCGAGCTTGGTCAAGGCGCCGCTAGCGAAGATATGGATGCCGCTTGCAATATGCTCATACAAGCCACAAACGCGGGTGGTGGTCAGGATAATATTTAATTAAGCTTATGAACGTTAGTTAACGTTGGTAATGACTTAGGACTTACACAAATCGCCCCGGCGACGTTGTGCTCTTCAAGCCACACTAGCCTTGCCTTCTTCGTCGGCATTGTTGTCAAGCCCGTTGCTGCGACAATCTTACCTAATCCTATCACTAAGTTGTGTGGTGAGTTGTTCTTCGACTATCTTGCATAATAGACTACCAACGTCATCGAATTGGTTAACAGGGGAATGCGCAGGGCCCCAAAAGCCGAGGCTCATTTCTGAAAGACGAGGTACTAATAAAACTATATTATCTGGTACTACGTAACATCAGTAAAAAATGGACGATACCGATTCAGAACTGGAAAATCGCTCTGAATCATTTTACCATCATGTTTGACGGACGTATGCCACAGCATGAAGTGATTTTTCAATTACGAAAAATTCAGGATACCTCTTTTAAAGGCCTGGATACAAGCTGGTGTAGTTGGTTGAGGCAGATCAGGAATATGGCAAGAAGATACTGACGACGATAGTCTCTCCTGGTGTTTAGGTCGATATCATGATGCGCCGGCCCCAAGGCTATGAGTTGACAAGTGTTGAAAGTAATACTTATACGGTACAACGGCATGCCTCTCAGCGTTGAAGCACGACCGTTATAAAATGGTGATCTCATTGATATCGCAGGAACGACGATAAAGTTTTCCTGGCGTCTGGTGGAAGATAATTAATCTTATCGGATACGCTTAATGGCAGAAAATTAGCAAAAATATCAGTCACTCGACCAAACACGCTTAAACATTAGACATTAAACAAGAAATTGAGAACGTCACCATCCTTCACTACATATTCTTTACCTTCAGCGCGCATTTTCCCAGCGTCTTTTGCGCCAGATTCTCCCTTGTAAGTGATGAAGTCTTCATAAGCGATTGTCTTCACGCGAATAAAGCCGCGTTCGAAGTCAGTGTGAATGACACCCGCCGCTTGCGGACCGGTATCACCCACATGGATAGTCCAGGCACGGACTTCTTTGACGCCAGCAGTGAAATACGTTTGCAAGCCAAGTAATTTAAAAGCGGCGCGGATTAAACGATCGAGACCCGGCTCTTCCATCCCCATATCGGCCAAAAATTCATGTTTATCGGCTCCCTCAAGGTCGGAGATTTCGGATTCAATCGATGCGCAGATCGGTACCATCGGCGCATTTTGTGAAGCGGCGTAAGCATTCAATTGATCGAGCAATGGATTGTTGGTGAAACCTGTATCGGAGATGTTGGCAACGTACATCACAGGCTTGGCAGTAATCAGGCAGAGTGGCTTGATCAATGCCATTTCTTCCGCATCAAGACCGCAAGCGCGTACGGGTTTGGCTTGGTCCAGCTCTGGCATCAAGCGTTCTAGAATTGCAACTAATTTAGCCGCATCTTTGTCGCCCGAGCGCACTTTTTTGTTTTCGCGATTGATCGCTTTCTCAACCGTACCCATATCGGCCAGCGCAAGTTCGGTCTGGATCACTTCGATGTCGTCCAGCGGGCTGACTTTTCCCGCGACGTGGATGACGTTGTCATCTTCAAAGCAACGTACCACATTTACGATGGCATCTGTTTCGCGGATGTGCGCCAGAAATTGGTTACCGAGACCTTCACCCTTGGAGGCACCTGCTACTAAACCAGCAATATCAACAAACTCCACCGTGGCTGGCAATATCCGCTCTGGCTTGACGATCAGCGCCAATGGCGTCAACCGTGGGTCTGGCACTTCAACCATTCCGACGTTCGGTTCAATCGTGCAGAAGGGATAATTTTCTGCTGGAATGCCGGCTTTAGTCAACGCATTGAAGAGAGTGGATTTACCAACGTTAGGAAGGCCGACGATACCGCACTTGAGACTCATATATTCTTTCTATATCAATTACTTAGTGTTTTTTCTGTGGCAATGGTGCATGAATCAACCGAGCTGAGACCGAAAAAGCGAAAATTGAACAAATGCGAAAAGTAAAGATTTTTTGCTGTATTTTTAGGGGGGCGTCAAAAAAATGAC
>JACMQE010000125.1 GCA_014377145.1 Glaciimonas sp.
CGCTTGCTAAAATTGTCTTAGTCGTGTCCAATCGGGACATGAAAAAATTTCCCCCTCTTCCCAAATGGACTATTATTGCGCCGATTGCTGGCTGGCTGATGCTTGCTAGTATGCAGTTTGATCTCGGCGCTGCTTACTCACTGTTGCTGGTCGCCGGTCTTTTAGCAGGCGTGCTGGCCGCTGTATACCACGCAGAAGTGGTGGCCCACCGCGTCGGTGAGCCTTACGGGACATTGGTATTGGCATTAGCCGTGACGTTGATCGAAGTAGCGCTGATTGTGTCGCTGATGCTGGCCGGTGGCGAGGAAACGATGGGGCTTGCGCGCGACACCGTATTCGCCGCCATCATGATTATTCTTAACGGAATCGTCGGTATTTGTTTGTTGGCGGGAGCGAGCCGCCACAAAGAGCAGACCTTTGGATTACTGGGCGTAAGCGCGTCGCTTGCTACTCTGGCTGCGATTGCAGTATTGACGTTGGTTTTACCGAACTATACATTGAGTGCTGCCGGTCCAGTGTATAGCGCTAGTCAACTGGCATTTATTGCCGTCATCTCGTTAGTGCTGTACGGGACATTCGTACTTGTCCAAACGGTTCGGCACCGCGACTATTTTCTGCCCTACGAATCGACCAATGATGAAGAAGTCCATGCCAACCCACCTTCTGTCAAAGCAGCGTGGACCAGCGGCGGTCTTTTACTGCTTTGTCTGGGCGCTGTCGTGCTGCTGGCAGAGTCGCTGGCACCGACGCTGGAAGCGGTAGTGGCGAGCGCCGGCGCACCGAAAACCTTGGTCGGCATTATTATCGCCGCCGTCGTTCTCCTACCAGAAGGATTAGCAGCGGTGCGTGCAGCGCGCGCAAATCGACTTCAGACCAGTCTGAATCTGGCCCTCGGCTCAGCACTCGCGAGTATCGGATTAACTATCCCGGCAGTCGCCATCGTATCGCTGAGTACTGGCTGGACGCTGGCGTTAGGACTAGATATAAAATCGACCGTATTATTGTTACTGTCTTTCATCGTCGCCACATTGTCGCTAGGAACTGGCCGGACAACTGTGATGCAAGGGACGATTCATTTAGTAATTTTTGCGGTTTACCTTTTTACAACGATTGTTCCCTGATAAGTGCCATTCGCTGGTTTTTTATTGCTAGGCGCGGCGACACGTTAATGATCTCGTGCATATTTATACGCATAACAAAAAATATTTTGCACGAGTCTGTTCGGAATAAATCGTGGCAGGTGATAATGGCGCCCTAACCTGATTTAGACCTTGACACGGATGACGCCCGATTTGATGCAAATTTCCCTTCTTCAGATAGAGCTATTTCCCTTTAGCCATCATTATTGGACATATTGTATTTTGAAGACGAAAAAAAACAAGCGTTGGGATGGCACGATTCACAATCTGTCAATTGATTATCTAAATGATGTTGCAAGACAAATGCAGGCCTATGGAGATCACATCCAGTTCGGACTGTCCGATAATAGACAACGTCCGTATTATCATATTATTAATAATTTTGATAAAAAGATCGCATTCAATAGCACCAATCAAGTGCCGCTGCGCAGTGGTCGATCCCTCAAACTAGTGACCCCGGCAGTCGGTTATCTAAGTCCAACCGCTTTTACCCACGTGTTCAATCAGCGCATAGGAAAAGCGCCGACCGTATGGCTAGCGCAAAATGCGATGACCTAATGGACGTTCTAATGCATGGTCCTGCGATATTTACGTACCATCATTAAGCCATCGTGAAATATGTATTTATTAAAGTATTAAAATTCCGCGCGAATGCCTATCAAAAGAGGACTTATGAAACAACCATTGACTATTTCCGCTTCACTCATCGCCGCCATGCTATTGATCGCAGGATGCGCAACTAACAACGAAAATTTACAAGCAGGCGGCCACAGTGATCAATTTAAGACGCTGGATGGCAACTCACCATTGATTGTCGGACATCGCGGCTTGTGCTGGGACTTTATCCTGAAGAAGTCATCGCTGGCTATCAGGCTGCTATCGTAGCGGGGACCGATGCGCTTGAACTGGATCTGCAATCATCCAGCGACGGCGTGCTATTTGCTTGTCATAACATCTTTTTGAGCGACACCACAGATGTCGCCAATCATCCTGAATTCGCCTCACGAAAAAAATCGCGTAGGGTGGATGATGTGGCGACCGGGCCCGAATGGTATATCAGCGATTTCACCGCGGCAGAGCTCAAAACAATACGCATAAAGCAGCCGATTCCAGTGCGCAGCAAACAGTATGATGGTCAATATTCGAGGGCAACGTTTCAGGAAATCATTGATCTCGCCAAAGCCACGATGGCCACAGATCCGCAGCACAAAATATATGTTTATCTAAACCAAGAATCCGATTTATCAACGTCAGTTAGGTTTGCCGCTAGAGGAAAAGTTGTTAGCGATGCTTAACAAAGAAGGCTGGAATACGTCAGACGCGCCGGTGTCTGTCCATTCGTTTGAGCCAGTCAGTTTAAAGCTGATGCGCAAAATGGGGTTGAAAACAAAAGTTGTGCAATTGATCGAAGGCGATGGCACCGATTTTAAAACTGGCGTGATGACATATGGTTCACCGGATACGGCCAAGCCGTTTTCATGGTTGCAAGCGAATGATCCACGTACTTTTAGCAATGGTCACGCCAGCAGGCCTGTCAGAAATCAAAACCTACGCCGATGGCATCGGCCCGTGGAAGCTATATATATTACCTCCGCAAGGTGTAGATGTTTTTAGCAATGCTGTGAAGTCGCTAGATCAAGCATCGAATATGGCACCGACGACGCTGATCACTGATACGCACAAGGCGGGCTTATTTGTACATCCGTTCACGTTTCGTGATGAGGGAGCTCAACTTACCAAAACCTATAACCGTGATCAGTCCACTTTCTTCGGACAGCGGAATAAAACGCGAAGGCGACACCAGGCCATATTCAGGATGCTGCCAACGCAATAACGCTTCTACACCAATAATTTTCCCAGATCCGATATCGACTTTCGGCTGATAAACATACGGAATTCATTTTTTACTAAAGCAGGACACAAACCGCTTCTTTCTAGATCAAAGCGATCACGATTGTGCGCGTACATTTCGGAGGCGAAAAAGTAATAGTTATTACGGCCATGTTGTTTCACATACGACATCGCTATATCGGCCTCAGCTAAGAACGCCCCCACTGTATCGCCATCGTTCGGATAAACGCTGATACTAATCGAGACTGTGATATCCACCTCATGTGAAGGCACATGCAATGAGCCCAACAACGCAATCAGATTGGTGGCAATACGGCCCCGCATCAGTGGCTTGAGTCACCTCAGACACCGCCACAAAGTCCTCCCCGCTAAGTCGCGCCAACATATCGCGAGGATGCAACGTCTGTCGTGTTCGTAACACAAACGCATTCAACACCTGATCGCCAGCGGTGCGTCCGAGCGCTTCGTTGACGGTCAATATTGATGTGCAAGATCGCAAATAAGGTCGATGCGACGCCGGCCTCAGCAATAGCTTCGGCAATTTTCTCGTTCAACAACGAACGATTCGGCAAGGTTGCATGGGGTACTCTTTTTTCGGAATGATGCTAATACCGATGCTTTTCTTTAACAATTTTTCAGTCTAATGAGACAAATTATCCCTATACATTATAGGGTTTACGCAAAACTGTCCCAGCAAGGCATGCTGACACCAGTACGGCTAGGAGGTTGTCGAACTTAGAGACGTGAAGCGAGACCAGAAAAATACTGCCTTACTGACTTATTTTGTTTGGTGCATTCAATGCGATTAGCGTCCTTTCGAATAATATATAACGGCCTAGTTTCCCAACTATTGCAAAATTTTTTGGTGTCGGTAGTAATCTGGTGCAACTTACGCTTGCGCGTTTTTGGTGTGCCCTACTGTCGGTCAAATGTTCTACGGACCATCGAGTGATCGCTTTGGCCGCAAGCCGCTGTACTTTGGATTGATGTGTCTGATAGCGATCCATATCACCCGGCAAGAGACACTTGATCAGAAACAGACCGCGCCGCTACATCTGAGACACGTCTCAAAATCGTCTAATAATCACCTAAAATTAATACATGAAAAAATTGTTCTGCTTTATTGCGTAAAATATGCCCACTCGCAGGTAGCTCCTTATTCCTGCCCACCCCCCTTTTTTTAATAAGTGCCTCACCATGAAAGCAGGTATGTTTTACGCATTCGCTTCCTATACCCTTTGGGGTCTATTTCCGCTTTACTTCAAAGCGCTGCAAGAGATTCCCCCGGTCGATATCGTCATGCACCGCATGCTATGGTCATTTCTGTTCTTGATGCTATTACTGACCTGTCGCAAGCAATGGGTATGGATTGGCAAGGTGTTGCGCCAGCCCCGCGTCATCGTCGGCTTTGCAGCCAGTGCGCTATTGTTAGCGGCAGATTGGACAACCTACGTCTGGGCCGTGAATAACAATCACATCGTCGATACTAGTTTGGGTTATTTCATCAGCCCGCTAGTCAGCGTGGCACTGGGCTTTGTATTTTTGCGCGAACGTCCGAGAACTATCCAGTGGCTATCAATTACGCTCGCGACAAGCGCCGTGGTTTGGCTAGCATGGCAAGCTGGCCATCCGCCCTGGGTTGCGTTAGCGCTTGCGATTTCTTTTGGCGGCTACGGTTTGCTGCGTAAAACTGCTAGCCTTGGCGCGTTGCCGGGTCTGGTGCTAGAGACAACGCTGGTGCTACCCCTGACACTAAGCTATCTAGCCTTTACCACCTTCCAAGGTCAAAACAGTTTCATAGCAGCATCCACTTCATCACAATGGTTACTGGTCGCGGCCGGCCCGATCACCTCGATCCCGCTATTGCTGTTTGCTGCCGGTGCGCGGCGGATTCCGCTGTCGTTGCTCGGCCTGTTGCAATACATCACGCCAACTCTACAATTGTTCCTCGGCGTCTGGCTATACCACGAACCGCTAGATGGCAATACGCTAATCGGATTTTCTATCATCTGGGCTGCGCTGATGCTGTACTCGGCAGAGGGATTATGGCAAGCGTGGCCGCTTATTCGACGACACACTGATATTTCCGAATAAACTCGGATAACCCAACAAGGATGCGGCGATATACATGACGATAATGCTGATATTGGCAGATCAAAGACCACTTCGGTTATCGTTGTCGGTCTGCGCTAGCTAGCTGCATTATTGCTTCTTTGTTACCCACTTTATCTTTTCTTAGTACTTACGCAAAACTGTCCCACCAACGCGCTTACAAACCTTGCTAGGGTGATTTTGCGTAAGCCCTATCTCTTTTACTCCAGCGAGAAAAATCTATCATGGCCCAAAATACGTACTCACAATGAATAAGGTCGGCAAGATTGTGCCGCCACAAAACGACAAATGTTGAAAGACATCTCGCTTTCGTTTTTCCCCGGTGCCAAAATCGGTGTGTTAGGTCTGAACGGCTCCGGCAAGTCGACCTTGCTCAAAATCATGGCCGGTATCGAAACCGATATTCAGGGTGAAACAACGCCGATGCCCGGACTAAATATTGGTTATCTCCCGCAAGAGCCGCAACTTAATCCAGAATAAACCCTGCGTCAAGCGGTAGAAAGTGGCCTCGGCGAAGCCTTTGAAGCCCGCGCCAAACTAGTATAGATGCTGTGTATGCTACTTATGTAGATCCAGATGCTGATTTCGAAGCACAGGCAACCGAGCAAGGCCGCCTGGAAGCAATCATTTTAACTTCCGACGGCGGCAATCTAGAACTGCAACTGGAAATGGCCGCCGATGCCCTGCGCTTACCACCTTGAGATGCCATCATCGGCGTCCTGTCCGGCAGTGAAAAGCGCCGCGTCGCGCTGTGCCGCTTGCTGCTATCGAAACCAGACATGCTGCATTTAGATGAGCCGACCAACCATCTCGCTGAATCGGTAGATTGGCTAGAGCAATTTCTGCAGCGCTTTCCGGGCACCGTCGTCGGCATTACCCCTGGATCGCTACTTACTCGAAAATGCCGCCGAATGGATTCTGGAATTGGATCGTGGCCATGGTATTCCGTGGAAAGACAATTACAGCTCATGGCTAGAACAAAAAGGTGATCGCTTGAAACAAGAAGAAGCCACCGAATCATCGCTTCAGAAAACCATCGCCAAAGAGCTCGAGGTGGGTACACCAAAATCCCAAAGGACGTCAAGCTAACATTAAAACCCGTCTGGCGCGCTTCAATGAATTAAGCGAGCACGAGAATACCAAAAGCGCAACGAAACTTCGGAAATTTCATTCCTATGGCCGAGCGTATGGGTAATGAAGTCATCGCATTCAAAAATGTCTCGAAATCTTTCGGCGACCGCTTGCTGATCGATAACCTCAGCTTACTGTCCCAGCTGGGGCGATTGTTGGCATCATCGGCCCCAACGGCGCTGGTAAATCGACCTTGTTTAAAATGATCACCGGCAAAGAATTGCCGGATAACGGGGAAGTAGCGATCGGTCAAACCGTCCGCGTTTCGATCGTCGATCAACATCGCAATGCCTTGTCAGACAGCAAAACTGTCTTTGAAGACGTGTCCAGTGGCGCTGATATCCTTTTACCGTCGGTCGCTTTGAAATGGGCTCACGTGCCTACCTCGGTCGCTTCAACTTCAAAGGCGGCGACCAGCAAAAAATCGTCGGCAACCTGTCTGGCGGTGAACGCGGTCGTCTGCATTTGGCTAAAACATTGCTGCAAGGCGGCAATGTTTTACTGCTCGATGAACCGTCAAACGACCTCGATGTAGAAACCCTGCGCGCATTGGAAGATACAATGCTGGAGTTTGCCGGTAGCGTGATGGTGATCTCGCATGATCGTTGGTTTCTGGACCGGATTGGGACCCACATCCTGGCATTCGAAAGCCATTCGCAAGTCACATTCTTTGATGGCAAATATCAAGAATATGAAGCGGATAAACGTCAACGTTTGGGCGAAGAAGGCCGCCAAGCCTAAGCAGATTCGGTATAAGCCAGTAGCCGGGCGGATGCGCATAGCGTTATTCGCCTTCTTTATATTGAACATCATATTGAATAGACAGCTGGGCATTAACTTATTTTCCCGCGCTTCATCCTCGGATTTTCAAAAATTCCTGCGTGGCATGGTCGCCGACAGCGTCGCCACCCAAATCACCACCCCGCCGATCCAGGAAACGGGGCTGAGATTTTCTCCAAGCCATATTGCCGCAAACAATGCGCTAAAGAACGACTCACTTCCTATTAACAACAATACCCGCGTCGAATGCTACGACGCAATGCGTAATTTTACGCAAAAAACGCAAAAATCGTGCAAAAAAAGACTAAATAAGCAGTACTTCCCCAGAATGTTAACCCTGGTGCCTGCAACGATGACAGTGAAGGCAAGCCATTTTCGAGGAAAAGCAAAGCAAGAATCAAGCATCCAAAACCAACAACACCGGATTGCACAGCATCAGGGCGCGCAACAATGCGGCCATTATTATCAAACCATCACCGAAGTTAAACGTCATGTTTGCGCCCAACAATATCAACAACTCTGTCCCGCACAGTAAAATAAATAGTACTATAAAGGCGGTAAAAGAAGGTCGCTGGCACATCACTAGCCATTCGACAAATGAAGTAAAGAAGATATAAAAGCTGATTAAAAATACAGCATTAGATGCTTGCGTCAACGCAATGCCAAAAGTTTCGCAGATACATAATACTAACAACAAAATCAGTCCCAGTGGGAGGCCGACCCAAAATACCGAGCGCCCCTCCGGTAGCCGTAAATGCTAGAGCGACGGTAACAATATGACAAATGTGAGGCAAAAGCGTATCGGCAGAAAGCCGAGTAATGGATAAAACACTAGTGCTTGCTTGGAAACGCTATGACTGGTTCCCCGCACCACAGCGACGAGCAACAGCATCAGGTCAGCAATCCAGAGTCTTTTTAAAGGGCAAGTTATCGGTATGCGTTTACTTCTAGAAACATGACAAAAATCATAAAAAATTACAAAATCACAGCATTTGGCGATTATATTTTACTTTTAGGATGACGATAATCCTTATGCTGAGAACAATACCTGTGCGTAGTACGAATAAATTAAACGCTTCAATAAGAAAATATGTACCTATATATACGAAAATAATCACCTTATCAAACTCTTGCCGGATATAGCAATGTTTGTACGCGTAATTGATACAGGCAGCTTCTCGGCCGCCGCATTAGCTGGGGCTGACGCCATCGGCGGCAAGCCGCCAGGTATCGCGGTTGTAACAGGCGCTATCTGTCGGTCTTCTGAAACGAACTACGCGTAAATTACGACTCAGCGAGCCGGGTGTCGAAGCGTATCGGGATTGTCAAAAAATGGTAGCAGCCGCGAGAGCAGCCATGGATGTCACCCAAAAATTCGTCGCGCTTCCGCAAGGTCTGCTGCGGGCAGTATACCGAAGGCCTTTGGCAAGTCTGTGATTAGCCCGCTGATGCTCACATTTTTGACAAAATATCCGGAAGTTGACGTCCAGTTGATATTGACAGACAGCCAGATTGATTTGGTCAATGACGATATCGATCTGGCTATTTACATCACCGATCAGCCACCAGACGGGGTCGTGGCGCGAGCGTTAATGCAAATCACACAGGTTTTATGTGCAACGCCACAGTATCTGACAAAACAATGCACGCCTGCCCATCCGTATGCGTTATATCGACACAATTGTATTTATTTGGGCCAGAATATAAGTGATAATGAATAGTGCTTCCGGCGCGCTGATGCAACTGTGGATGTTAAAATACATGGTCAGTATATCGCCAATCACAGCAGCGTACGGCTAGACGGCATATTGCACATCTCGGCATTGGCTGTTTGCTTTATTTCACCGCCCATAATGCGTTTTGCAAGGTTTAGCGGCGCTGGTGCTGGCCGACTGGGAATTCCTCGTAGCATCGCAAAGAGCCGCCTTCATTCAATATCTGCCGAATCGGTATCTGACGCGCAAAACGCGGGTCTTTATCGACCATCTGATACTGCATCTGCATCCCGCGCTGCAAGGTCATCGTTCAGATTAAGGCGCGCTGTCTTGATGATGTGTTGAGACAATGCCTCGGTCAACGGTGTCTGAATATTCCAAGCATACCAAACCAACGGCACATCGATCCCATCACCGGGTGTCAAATCGACCAATTTCCCTTCTGCTAGCGCACGATCAATTTGTAAGGTCGGGAACATGCCGTAGCCTAGCCCGGTATGGACAAATTTCTCAAACGCTTCGGCCGAACCAATGGAATGATGCGGAAAAGTGCCCTTCCAGCCTAAACGCCAATCCAAAAACCGAGCATGCAGTGCATCTTTCTGGTTAAACACGATGGCAGGTGCTTGCGCCACTGCCGTTGAGGTAAAGCCATCATCAAACCAACGCTCTGCAAATCCCGGCGATGCAGCGCAGATATATCGCTCTATCCCTAGTGGGGTTACCGTCGTGCCTGCAACTGCTGCCGTTGAGCTGGTAACGCACGCGAAAACGCTTCCTTCGCGCAACAATTGCAACGTATGATCTTGATCATCTATCAAAATCGTCAATTGACACTGGGGCGGATTGAGTATCGGGGCCAGGGCATCCAACAACCAAGTGGCGAGCGTGTCTGCATTCACCGCAATAGCAATCTCAGGCAAGCTGGCGACTTCACCGATATCGCTATCCAGCGCCGCCTCCATCAACTTAACTTGCCGATAATGAGCAATCAGGCGTTGGCCCAAGATCGTAGCAAACGGTGGTTGCGCTCGCACCATCAACAGCTGACCCGCCAGCTCTTCCATATTCCGTATCCGCTGCGAAATGGCCGACTGGCTGATATGCAACGAAAGCGCCGCCTTCTCAAAACTACCTAGTTTTACTACTGCATCAAGCGCGGCAAGTCCACGATAGTCAAGATTTTTCATATTGTCCTTGTTATTTGGACTTACGCAAAATTATCCCCGTTATCCCCGTAACGCGCTTACAAAAATCTACCGACGAAGGCTTATGTTAGACCGGATCACGTAGATAGCTAGGGGCACAACGCTGCTATGTAATTTTACATAAGCCCTTGATATAAGTGCCCTTGATATAAGTTTTGCTTATTAATAAGTAGATTCATTCATTGTACTTATATATCACCCCGCTTTAAGCTTGGGTTATGAACATGAAGGAGCTAATATGGAAAGCGCAGCATTTATTAGAGGAATAAGTTTGGGAGCTGGGTTAATTATCGCTATCGGCGCACAAAACGCCTTTATTTTGCGTCAAGGATTGCAACGTCGGTATGTACTTACATCGGTGCTCATTTGTAGTCTGTGCGATGCCATGCTGATCGCCTGTGGCGTCGCTGGTGCAGGCGCCTTGATCGCTAACAATCCGGCCTTACTCACCTTCGCAAAATGGGGCGGAGCAGTATTTTTGGGATGTTATGGCATTCGCTCAGCCATGGCTGCATGGAAACCGACCGGGCTCACCACATCCAGCAAACCGCTCGCGCCGCCATGTCACAAGGCAGTCATCACCAGTGCACTGGGATTTAGCTTGCTCAATCCGCACGCCTATCTGGACACTATAGTCTTGCTGGGATCAATCGGCGGGCAAGAAATTGGCGTTGGCCGCATCTCGTTTGCCGCTGGTGCGATGCTGGCATCATTACTCTGGTTTTTAGGGCTGGGATTCGGCGCACGTTTTGCCAAACCGGTATTTGCCAAACCGGTTGCTTGGCGCGTGCTGGATGGAGTAGTTGCGCTGACAATGTGGGCGATTGCTGCATCATTATTACTGAGATAATAACTGAATGCGACCGAATGATCGCAACCATTTGTAAGCATCAAATCTACGCCAGTATGCGTTTTTTGAATTTTTCAGGGTCGCTCAAATGACAAAAATATCATACACGATGACCACATATTAAGCAAAAAAGGGAAGAGTGAGTTGATCCACCCTATTTTATTTTTCCGTTAACCCCCTTCAATATTCTCGCACCGGAAACGGAATCGAAAAACCAGTCAGATCCAGCGTTGGCTTAATCTGCTGAATAATATTCCAACCCACATCCCAAAAATCAGGCGTCTTAACCCAAAACCGTATTTTCAGCATGATCGCACTATCTGCATGTTCGCTCACCACCACCAGCGGTACTGGCGACTGCAATACGCGCGGATCAACGTTTAGCAATTCAGTCAAAGCTTGGATTGCCTTCGCCGGATCGTTTTTATAATTTATCCCAATCGCCAGATCCATGCGACGCCGGTCATGCCGGCTATAGTTCGTCACCGCGCTGTTCCATAGCTGATTACATACACCATCCCCCTTACTCAGCTTGGTCGCAAACAGTCCGATTTCATCGACGGTGCCTTCAATGCTGCTGTTTTCAATATATTCATCGACCTGAAAGGGCCGCAAGAACAACAACATCATGCCCGCCGCAATATTTTGCAGAGTGCCTTGTAACGCAATGAAGCTGGCGGTCTGCACCCCGAACTGCCCCAGCAATGCGATCAATGTAATCAGCCGTACCAACCACAGCAATACGCTGCGCAACCGGCCGTAGCGTTGCATCAACGTTAGAACGGACCAGCAGACGTTCAAATGTATTCGCCAGTTTGGAAGAAAACCACCAACCCACCAGCATAACGATCGCTAGCACAGCATTCACGGCGTAATCCAGCGACGATGTTGCCAAAAAGTTCCAAAGTGCATTAAGTTGATCGAAGGCAAAAGTATTCAATGACGAACTCCTATTTCGGTGATGGACAAGCTAACAGTAAGTTGCCCAGCCTTATTTGTATCCCTAGCACGACGATCAAACAAGCCGGAAATTGGCAAGTTTTAAGATCGATTGATCCTACATTTACGCATTTAATGGCATTTAACTCGCTATGTTAACAGTACGCACATTTGCAAAATATCGGACTAATGACAAATCTGGATAATCGCACCAGCTCAAACGATGGCAAGCAGCATGCGAGCTGTACCAGTTTTACTACTATTGGATATTAATAGTCTTACTTAACACTTACGCACCAGCCACCCACTTGATTGAGCCAAATGAGCAAAGACTGGAGTCCCATCGTCAGTCGTCTGACACCCTACACGCCTGGTGAACAGCCCAAGATCAGCAATCTGATCAAATTCAATACCAATGACAAACCCTACGGGCCATCACCGCTAAATTGCGACTGTACCCGAATCCGGATGCAGAGCCACTCAAACTGGCGATTGCCACCCAAAATGCCCAGTATGGGGTCACACCTGCGCATGTATTTGTCGGCAATGGTTCCGATGAAGTATTAGCACATGCGTTTCAGGCGCTGCTGCAACACGACGATCCGATTCTGTACCCGGACATCACATACAGCTTTTACCCAACCTATTCCAGCCTGTACCAGATCGCCTATAAAATTATTCCGCTACCAGACGATTTCACAATTCGGATCGATGATTATCTGAAGGCAGGAAAAAACGGCGGCATTATTTTTCCCAATCCAAATGCCCCTACCGGGTGTCTGCTGCCGTTATCCGAGATCGAACGGCTAGTCGCCGCACAACCTGACAGCACCATCATCATAGATGAAGCCTACGTCGACTTCGGCGGCACAAGCGCAATTCCGCTGGTGGCCCATTATCCCAATCTGCTAGTCGTCCACACACTCTCCAAATCTCGCTGACTAAGCAGGCCTGCGGGTCGGCTTTGCCATCGGTCATCCTGATCTGATCATCACGCTAGAGCGTATCAAAAACAGCTTCAACTCTTATCCGCTAGATCGCATGGCGATTGCCGGTGCCGCGGCAGCGATTGAAGATCAAGCCCATTTTGAGACCACCTGCCTAGCCATGATCAACAGCCGCAATAGGCTGGTGGAGAGTTTGAGCGCGCTCGGCTTTACCGTATTGCCATCAGCAGCCAACTTCGTTTTTGTCCGCCATCCGCAACACGATGCGACACAGATTGCCGCCGGATTACGTAGCGATGGTATCATCGTGCGCCACTTTACTACCCCGTGGATTGCACAATTTCTACGGATTACGGTCGGCTCCGATGCCGATTGTCAGGCATTGCTGAATGCATTGCCGAAGTGTTTACAAAATAAGGGTGACCACTAAAAATGCGTAGCGGACGGATGGCGTTAAAGGCCAGACAAGCTAGTCGACTAGGAGAGCACAATACCGATAGGGTGATTTTGCGTAAGTCCTATCAATAATTTATTTATCAACAGCAGTCCAGCATGTTTGTTAGTTTATTATATAGCGCCGCGCACCCTCATTTTTTCATCAATGAAAAATCAACGTACTTTTCTCGCCCCCTCCGTCAACCGCATGCGTCAAGCGGCGCTGCCGCTGCTATTTGTCTTGCTGGGCGCGATCTACGCGACTTGGGCCTCACGCATTCCAGCGGTGAGGGATACCTTGCAACTTGACCCTGCCGAATTAAGTCTGATCTTGCTGTGCGCTGGGATTGGGGCTGTTGGGTCGTTCCCACTGGCGGCATGGCTGAGCGGACGTTACGGTGCACGTCAAAGCGCTGGCTATGCGGGAATAGGCTTATTATTGACCATGCCATGTCTGGCGCTGGCACCGAATATAGCGTGGCTGATGCTGGCAATGACCAGTTTAGGTATTTGTTCCGGTTGTTTTGATGTCGCGATCAATGCGCTGGGTGCCAAAGCTGAAAAAATTGCTGGCCGTGCAATCATGTCGCTGTTACATGCGTGGTTTTGCGTTGGCACATTATCCGGCGCGTTGATTGGCAGCGGGCTGGCGAGCATTGGCATGCCGCCTTTTCCACATTTCGGATTGCTTGCCCTCACCCTCGCGTTGCCACTCTGGCTTTGCTACAACGCGTTAGCGAATGATCGGTCCGAACCAATCGCGGGAAAAAAATATTTTTCTGTGCCGCATAGGCCAATGATTGTACTTGGCGTGATTGGATTTTGCAGTGCCATTGTTGAAGGGTCGATTGCGGACTGGAGCGGGGTCTATATGAAAGACTGCCTGCAAGCCACCGACGGCACTGCACCGCTGGCTTTTGCGGCCTTCACGGCGATGATGCTAGTCACACGCCTGATCGGGGACCGTTTGAAAGAGCGATTTAATGCACGCAAAGTCGTCACCGTCGGTGCGTTGATCGGCAGTGTCGGGATGTTTGTTGCGCTGATTGCGGACACCGTTCCGCTCTCTATTGTCGGCTTTGCGCTCACTGGCGCTGGCGTGGCGACGGTGTTCCCTTTTGTGTTTAGTGCTGCCGGTCGACATGGTTCGACTGTCTTGGCTGGCGTCGCCACTCTGAGCTATGGTGGCGGATTGATCGGGCCACCGATGATCGGTTTTCTGGCACATAGCTTTGGCTTGCACGTAGCGTTGGCATTGGTGGGGTGGTTGTGTCTGGCAGTCGCGCTGGCGGCTAGTCAGGCCAAATGGCTGAAATAAAACGCCGTCTGATGAATGATCGGACAATATGCCATAGTTTTCTATGAGAAACCATTTTGCTGGCGTTCTCCCTGCTACAAAATACGCCATTGGAAGCGGGATGACGTATTTGGATATGCACTGACATACGCCAGTAAGCCGATTTTTGTAGCAGTCCGATAAGAAATATCATGTGTTTTTTAAAAATGCTTTTGAGACATCATGATGCCTAATTTTTCCACACTTATTTTTGCTTACCGTCTGGCACTCGCGCTCGCCGCATGCGCGATGCTGGTGGCCTGCGCTGGACCGGCACAAGAAAGCCGGTACCTGACGATCTTCAAATATTGTCATCCCGCTGGGAGCTCACCAATTGGCACATCCCCAAAGCGATAATGGCGATCCGGTCATCCTGAATTTCAGTAACAAAAAAGGTGAAGGACAGATCAGCGGACGCGCCTGGTGTAACCAGTTTACGGCACCGTTTTCGCTCCGTGGCCCTGGTCGACTAACAATCGTTGAAGCATTGACGACACGCATGGCTTGCCCTGAACCGGATATGCTTTTTGAAGCGGATTTTCTCGACAAACTGCTAGCCGTAAATAACTACAAGATTACTGGCCCTGTAATGGAAATGGTCACCACCGACGGCAAGACCCTGACTTTCCATGCCTATGAAAAAATCGGCGCGGCTGCCAACATAAAATTCATCTACATTGCCGCAGAAAAAGCCCCTTGTAATAACGGCGTGATGAAGACAAGTTGCTATCAAATCCGTGAAGACAAAAAAGTGCCATGGCAAATTTGGTACGGCGACATTACTGACTTTAGACCAGAAGCAGGAGTTGCATATTGGAAGAGCACACCCAAAATCCACTAGTCGATGTTAATCTAGTCAAGTGGACTCTGGATTTGGTGATGGAGCAGGAAGTCATTAACTATCGAAAGTAGTGTCGTTAGAAAAGAAAGACTCTTCGCTGCGAATTTTTGACATTAAAGTCCCAATCCGTCGTCGCGCAGTCTGATATTTCATCTGCAACCGCTCCACCTTCAATGCAACGGTCGGCA